>JBEBJD010000113.1:0-6147 GCA_040080075.1 Hyphomicrobium sp.
TGGAACAGCATTCGTGCCTTCGAGATTTTGGATGTTCGTGTAGGTGTCGCCCGCCGCATCGTTGGTGTTGACAGCACTGTTTGCCAAGCTTGCGATCACACCAGTCCCGTTGGCAGCGCCCAGGTCAGTTGCATTGTAACTTGCCGTATTGTTTCCACCCGACCCGCCGACGAGATCATCGCCACCGCCAGCTCCAGTCAGGACATCGCTGCCGCCCCAGCCTTCGATCCGGTTGGCCTGCGCATCTCCCAGCAGGAAGTCGTTGCCAAGCGATCCGCGGAGATAATCGACATTGGCGAGAATATCCGAATTGCCGCCGACACTGGTGCCGCCGAGGGCCGCGAACACACCTCCTTTTTCATTTTCATACGTCGCCCAGTCGATCTGGTTGCCGCCGTCGATCACGTCGACGACGCCATCGAAGACGAGTACGAACGTATCGGTGCCGTCGAGCCCGAACATCGTATCGAGGCCATTGAGACCTTCTATGCGGTTGTCTAGGTTGTCACCACTGAGCGTATCGCCCTGGTTGGTGCCTCTTATGTTTTCGACATTGGTGATGAAATCTTCGGCACCTACGAGGGCATTACTCAGGTCTGCAATGATACCGAATGCATTGCCCGCCTCTTCGTAGCTGACCCAGTCACCGGTGCCGGCCCCGCCGTCGACGAAATCGAACTGTGCATCGTGGCCCGGTTGCAAAACGTCGTCGCCATTGCCGCCTGATAGCGTGTCGAAGCCGAAGTAGCCAATAAGATTGTCATTGTTGTCGCCGCCGTACAGCTTGTCGTCGGCCGAACCGCCATGGAGGAAATCATCACCGCCGAACCCGTAGAGCGCCACCTTCACACCTGAAGCGATCCTGTTTTCCGTGTCTTTGCCGGCAGACCCGAGGAACAGCCCGACCACATCTGCAGACGCAACACCATCGTTGACCTGCAATGTGCCAGAGACACCTGCCGCCTGCTGGGCCGGTGAAAGTGTCGTAACGCCACCATTGGGAACCGCCGGATTGCCGAACGGCGTTGCGAACGGGCTGACAAGTGTCAGCGATCCCCCATCTGGATCGGTCGCCGTAAAGCCGATCGTGGACTCGGTGACCGTAAGACCTGAAATCACTGTCGGCCCATCGTCGACGCCGGTGACCGTGACCATCACAGTCCCGGTATCTTTGAACTCGCCGTCGCTAATGATGTAGTCGAAGCTGTCGGTGCCGAAGAAATTGGCATTCGGTGTATATATAAAAGTCCCGTCGTTGTTGTTTATGACGGTTCCGTTTTTACCGGTCGTGACGCTGATGATGTCTTTTGCGTTCAGTATGCCGTCGACGTCGACGTCGTTCGTCAGCACGTTGGCAATATTGATTTTCGTGTCTTCGCTCCCTTTGGCGCTATCGTCGAAAGCCACCGGCGCGTCGTTGACGGCATTGACAGTCACGTTGACTGTAGCCGTCGAGGTGGCGCCGGCTGAATCGCGTGCTGTGTAAGTGAACGAGGCGGCACCGTTGAAATTAGGTGTGGGTGCGAACAGCGCATTTCCCGCATTTATGGAGACGGTGCCGTTCACCGCGTTTTGCACCGACAGCAATGTCAGCGTGTCGCCAAGTGGCGAATCGGCATCGGTGTCGTTGGCGAAAAGCTGAGCCGCCGTCAGAAGGAGTTTATTATCTTCGTTGGTCTTGAAATTGTCCGCGGCAGCGATGGGCGCGTCGTTGACAATCTGCGCGGCGGTGAAGGTGCCATTGGCAAACTTAAACAGCTCGACAGCGGTCACCGTGTCTGTTCCGTCCGGTGAGCCGCCACGGGTGTCGGTGACGGTGAACGTCGTCCCTGATTGGGTGATGCTGTAATCTTTCCAGGCCCCGGTGTAGACCGCCGTGTCATTGCCCTTGCCACCATCGAGCTTGTCATTGCCCGTGCCGCCAGTCAGCGTGTCGTTGCCGCCTTTGCCCTTCAGCGTATCGTCGCCACCGAGCCCCAAAATCTTGTCGTTACCGTTGGTGCCGTTGAGCTTGTTCTTTTTATTGGTACCTTTGATTTTGGCCATGATCCGATCTCCATAAGTGCCGAATGGGCGGCTAAAACTGGCGGCCGGTCGCCAGCGCGACCGCACATCGGGGCCGCACCCGGCAACTTTAGACTGAATTAGTCTTCACCCGCATCATTCAAATGAATGACAACTGACGATTTATTTGATCATCCTTAGCTGGCGCAAAGGCGCGCGGCCTCCGCTGCCAAAGCGAGGCAAACTCAATGAGTTCAATGTGTTGTAGAGTGGCGCCTGCCAAAGGCGCCGTGGCGATTAACGCCGGTCCTTCAACCAGAGACGTGATTACCCGGCAGCTTAGGTGAGCGGACCTTGCAGTGGCGGCGTAGATAGATCAGCCAGCGAGGACCGAGCAGGCAGCACACCGCCCGCGCAACTCAAGGGTCATTTGGCGGACGCTGAAATTCTCATTGGCGGCCCAGCCCTGCAACGCCTTGACAGCGCGCGTTTCATCGAACTCACGCACCACACCGCAGGTTTCGCATATGGCAAATATGGCGGTACCACTATGGGCCGCGTGCGAGCAGGCCACAAATGCATTGAGGCTTTCGAGGCGGTGAGCTGCGCCCGCACGGATCAAACGATCGAGCGCGCGATAAACGGTTTGCGGGGCAAGGGAGGCATCACCGCGCACCCTATCGATGATCTCATACGCGCTCACCGGCCGGCCAGCCGCCCTTAGAGCCGCTACGATCAGTTGATCTTGTTCCGCTGCCGGACGGCGCCGGCTTTGCTTCTGTGTCATTTCACGAGAACCTCACGCCACCTCCGCACAGGCGGCCCTGCACCCGGCAATCCAATAGCCAGCACCAGAGGTTGTATCACCGATTCTTACCGCCAGATACCGGGCCAACCATTACCAGGCGCCCCTAAGTTAACGCGGCTTTAACCAACTTTGCGCGATGAGTTACTCGCTCGACAGGCGTGCGCGATTGAGCGGCGCCTAGCCCAGCATAACGTCCTGTTCTAGTGAATGCGTAAGGACACCCTATGACCCGGCCTGCCAAGTGGCGCGCGTCTTTCGCGGCCTCGATACTCACATACGTTGTGTTGCCGCAACCCGCGGCAGCCGATCCCGGCAGCTACTACGAGACGCCCGGCACATCGTATTTCAACCCTTCTGATCGCCGGCCTCTCGATGGGAGCTACCGCAGCGGCTACGGTCCGGTAAACTGGAACGGACTGTATGGGGGTGTCCATGGTGGCTGGGCTGGCGGGCAAAGCTCGACGGCTGGGGCATTCGGCCAATCCATCGACACCAGTGGATCCCTAGGCGGATTGCATGGCGGCTACAATTATCAGTCTGGTTCCCTGGTCACTGGACTTGAAGCCGACGCCAGCTGGACTGGAGTCGATGGCAGCGAGCCGATCAGCAGCGGGCGCAATCTCAGTATTTCCACAGACTGGCTGTCTTCGCTTCGCATGCGTCTGGGATACGCGACAGGCAACTGGCTGCTCTACGGCACTGCTGGCGTTGCGTTGGCAGGTGTTGACACCGCGCTGACGGGACCCAACGGGGGTAGCCTCGACTCGGATACTCTGACCGGCTACGCGGTAGGCCTTGGTGCGGAACTGGCACTGACCCAATCCATTTCAGCGCGTGTTGAGGCGCTTCACTACGGGATGAGCCACGAAACAATGCAAACGTGGCGGGGAACCGTCGATATGGATCTCGACCTCACGACCGTTCGCGGCGGGCTTTCAATCAAGTTGAACTAATCCATTGCTTGCACGTCCCGGCGAACCTCCGGGCAACCGGCCGGCTCGGGCGGGGCACCTCGCGCGTAGCAACCGGCTCGCGGCATACATGCCGCCACGTGCAAGCAGGATTGAGTATATTTCAGCACTGAAATCGATCGTGACCGCGGCTGCAAAACCGCCAAAGTGGTGCCGTCTTTAGACCATGTTCGAGCGGCTCTATGATGCCTAGCAATTCTGGTCAAACCAGAAAACGAATGGCCTGGGATTATAACTCTCGCCAGCTGCGGCCCCCGCACACCGCAGCAGGTGTTTTTCCCAGTCCTCATCCGGAGCTCCTCCTTTCGGGGAAGATCCGGATCGGGCGGTGGAGATCCCGCTTCTCCACCGCCCGCCCTATTGTTCAAAACGAAACCAGCGGTTCTCACACGTCTACGAAGAACGAGGCCACCGGCACCACAACGCGTGGCGGATCAAGTGTAATGTCGCCATCACGTAAGATGCGTGTCAGGAGATCAGCGCCGGTGCCGCGTGAATGTTGGATCACAAGTTTCTTGACGGGATCAACGATGAGCACATGGACGATGCTGGGCAGCGTGAAATAGTCCGCCAGTTTGCTCGAGTGGTCCCGCACTTCCGATGAAGGCGATGTGACCTCAACCACAATCATCGGCTCTTCCACGACCATTGAATCGAGGTCGACGGTCACGCCGCATTGAACGGTGGCCTCTGGCTCGTAGGTGGTCTTGTCATTGATGACCACTGAGATGCCATCGGCAAAAACGGAGCACGGAAGCCCGCCATTGCGGATCGCATCCTGGAGCGATCGAAATACGTTTGCTTTCACGATCACATGCCGCGCTCGCTCGGGTGACATAGCGATCACCTCGCCATCGACAAGCTCATAGCGGCCCTTGGACTGGCTTGCAGCCCAATCCAGGAACTCAGGCGACGTCATTTTTTGTCGAGGCAGCGCTGTCATAGCTGAATTGTAGCACAACGTGGCGAAACGTTAAGTCTCGCCACGTTGGATTTAATGCTCCCTAATTCCGCGCCTTATCGACCATCTTGTTCTTGGCGATCCAGGGCATCATGGCGCGCAGTTTGGCGCCGACTTCCTCGATCTGATG
This sequence comes from Hyphomicrobium sp., assembly GCA_040080075.1. GTDB lineage: Bacteria > Pseudomonadota > Alphaproteobacteria > Rhizobiales > Hyphomicrobiaceae > JANNFX01. Next base: position 4,875 of record JBEBJD010000113.1, read on the forward strand.
CTTGTCGTTCAGGCGGCGCGTGGCCTTGAAGCTCGGCTGGCCGGCCTTGCATTCAAGCATCCAGTCGCGCGTGAAGCGTCCCGATTGAATGTCGGTCAGAACGCGCTTCATCTCAGCCTTGGTTTCCGGCGTCACGATGCGCGGGCCGGTGACGTATTCGCCGAACTCTGCCGTGTTCGATATTGAGTAGTTCATGTTGGCGATGCCGCCCTCATAGATGAGGTCGACAATCAGCTTCACTTCATGCAGGCACTCAAAATAGGCCATCTCCGGCGCGTAGCCGGCCTCAACGAGCGTCTCAAATCCGGCGCGGATCAATTCAACTAGACCGCCACACAACACGGCTTGCTCGCCGAACAAATCCGTCTCGCACTCTTCCTTGAACGTGGTCTCGATGACGCCGGAACGGCCGCCGCCTACGCCTGAGGCATACGACAGGAACAGATCATGCGCGTTGCCGCTCTTGTTCTGGTGGATAGCGATGAGGCATGGCACGCCGCCGCCTTTCAGATATTCGCCGCGAACCGTATGACCAGGTCCCTTGGGCGCAACCATGCCGACGTCGAGGTCTTCGCGCGGCTCAATCAGATTGAAATGCACATTGAGACCATGGGCGAACATGAGGGCGGCGCCCTTCTTCATGTTGGCGTGCAGGTGATCCTTGTAAATGTCGCCCTGCAATTCGTCGGGCGTTAGCATCATGATGACGTCGGCCCACTTGGCGGCCTCGGCCACCTCCATGACCTTAAGACCTTCCTTTTCGCACTTTTGCGCGGTGGCCGAGCCCTTGCGCAGCGCGATCACGACATCCTTGCAGCCGCTATCGCGCAGGTTGAGCGCATGGGCATGCCCCTGGCTGCCGTAGCCGACAATGGCGACCTTCTTGGATTTGATCAGGTTGATGTCGGCATCACGATCGTAATAGACGCGCATGGCTCTCTCTTCTCTGGCTTCTTTGGCTCTCTGGACGGGCAGCCTGATGGGGCGGCACAGACCGGCGGGGTTCGGGTTGTTAATGAAACGCGCTCTGGCAAAACTGCCAGTGCAAAAGTGCGCGGACCCTACTCTGAGCCCCCTGGGCGTTTCAACGGCAGCAACGCCGCGCCATTCCTTAGAGTGCTTCCGGAAAAGTGTGAAGCGGTTTTCCGGAAAGAAGTACGGCACAATAAAGAGCTAGGGTCTGTCCCCGTTTCAATCAAAACCGGACAGACCCTAGCGCCCTGTTAACCGAACGGCAACCGATCAGGGCTATTTCTTGAAGGTAGCTCAAAAG
>JBEBJD010000319.1:0-6133 GCA_040080075.1 Hyphomicrobium sp.
GCAGCCCGCGCCGCGGCCGGTGCTGCGGGGAGCGGCGCTGCACTGCCGCTTTGCTGGGGAGCACCCGCTCCGGGAGCATTGGCGTCTGGAACAAATTCAGTTTGCTTGCATGAGCAGCCGGAGACGAATTCCTTGCGGTAGCGGAAGGCGGTTCTCGATGACGTGTAGGGTTCGTTGGTGCGCAGGCCGATCATTTGGTCGACGGCACCGCCTGGGTTCTGGTGATAATAGAGGTCGACGGGAGCCGCGCATTTCGATTGGCATAGTTCAGCGTCGCGCTCGAAGTGATTGGGCAGCGTCGAGAAACTGATCGGGAAATAATAGCCATCGCATTGGCGCACACACAGCGTGCGATAGGTGGCGTAAGGCACGCTATTATAACTTCCCAAGCCGCCGCCCGATCCGCCGCTGTCTTCCTGCCAGAGCCCCCCCCCGCCGTTGTCGCGGCGACTGATCTGGGCGGCGTAATTGCCGGGGCAATTGTTGTGTGCCAGCTCACGCACGATGTCATCGGCATAGGAGCGGCCGGAGGATGACTGTAGCTGCTGGCGCTGCACATCGAGGTCGGAGAGCCGGCGCTTGGTCTGATCGACGGCGCTGGCCAAATCCTTACACTTGCGCGAACTGATCAGCGACTTCGTAAACAAGAAATATTCATAGCAGTTGGCGCGGTCGAGTTGTTGCTGGGACGCGCGGGCCTGCTGCTCGACCTGGCGGATTTCGGATTCCACCATCGGCATCAGATCGCGCGACTGGTTGCCGCGTTGGCCCTCTTGCACCAGTCGCTGCTCGAGTTGAACGCAGATGTTCGCTTTAGGGGACCAAGAAGGCGCTGGCGCCTGACCGGCTGGGCTCTGTGCGCCTGGACTCTGAGCGCCCGGGCTCTGCGAAGATGGCGTTGCAGGTGGCAAACCCGCAGGCGCTAGATTTGGCGGTGGCGGTGGACCCGGAGGGGGCGTCCACTGCGAGGGGTTGTTGGGCTGCTGCGGCCGGAAGACAGGTTCGCGAGGTGTTGGCTTTTGTTGTGGCGCGTCCCACGGCCAATTCCAGCCCTGCGCGGAAGCGGGCGCTGCGGACAACAAGCTAGCGCCCACGGCGAGGCTGACCCAAAGAATGGGCAATCGCCAAGTGGCGAGGAGGGCAGCAGGGCGGATGACGCGTCTCATGCTTGGTATTTAGAGGCCTTTTGGGGCGCGGGCACCCTGTCAAATGCGCCGATGCTGCCCGGTTGTTCCAGGGATCAGAGTAGCCCATCGGCCAGCCATTACCGGCCTTGATCCCCCGACCTCTCTGCCATAGTAAGCCATTGGAGCGCAAATGCGGCGCTAGGCCGGGCGGCCTAATCATGGGGACGGACTGAGGCATAGCGGCTAAAGAACTCAAAACGCCGGACTTTTAGCGGCAACGGTAGTCAGAAGCCTCCACCACGCATCGCATCGGCGCCAGAGGGCCCAGGAGATTTTTCTTGTCACTCAAGCTCTACAACACACTGACCCGGGACAAGCAGTCTTTCGTCCCCATCGATCCCAACAACGTCCGCATGTATGTGTGCGGTCCGACGGTCTACGACTTTGCCCATATCGGTAATGCGCGGCCCGTTATCGTGTTCGACGTGCTTTTCCGCCTGCTGCGCCAGATTTACGGCGAAAAGCACGTCACTTACGTGCGCAACATCACCGACGTTGACGACAAGATCAACGCGCGCGCGGCCGAGCGCTTCCCCGATTTAGCCCCTGAACTCGCCATTCGTAAGCTGACGCAAGATACCACCGCACAGTTCCATAAAGACGTCGCGGCGCTGGGCGTGCTGGCCCCTACCGTCGAGCCGCGTGCCACCGATCATATCGGCCAGATGGTGCAGTTGTGTGAGGCGCTTGTCGCCAATGGACACGCTTACATTGCGCAGGACCACGTACTTTTCGACGTGTCGTCGATGCCTGACTATGGGCGGCTTTCGAACCGCACTTTGGAGGAAATGGAAGCAGGCGCGCGGGTCGAGGTTGCGCCCTACAAGAGGGGGCCCATGGATTTCGTGCTGTGGAAGCCATCCAAGCCGGGCGAGCCGGGCTGGCCCTCGCCCAAGGGTATTGTGCCACCAGGACGGCCGGGCTGGCATATCGAGTGCTCGGCAATGGCCGGCCAGCATTTGGGCCAGGTATTTGACATTCATGGAGGCGGTATCGATCTGGCTTTTCCCCACCACGAAAACGAGATCGCGCAATCGCGCTGTGCGCATGGCACGCCTGTCATGGCCAATGTGTGGTTGCACAACGGCTTCTTGCAGGTCGAAGGCGAGAAGATGAGCAAGAGCCTGGGCAATTTTATTACCATCAATGAGTTATTGGAAACCAAATCGTTCGGTTCCAGCCAATGGCATGGACGTGTTGTGCGGCTCGCTATGCTGGGCACTCACTATCGCCAGCCGATCGACTGGACGGTCGAAAGGCTGGTGCAAGCGCGCGCCACTTTGATGGACTTGAGCTTCCTCCATGATGCGACGGCGGCCGCGGCACCGCATCCCGACGTCATTGCCGCTCTGTCCGACGACCTCAATACGCCAAGCGCCATGTCCATCATTCACGGACTGGCGAAGTCTGCCCATCGCAACGCCGAGAGTGCGGGGCAATTGAAAGCGACGCTTCAGTTCATGGGGCTCTACGGTAACGAGACGGAGGCCGACCTCTACCCCGGGTTCGAGGGAAGCAAAGTCGACGAGGCCAAGGTTGCGGGGCTCATTGCCGCCCGGCTGGCGGCGCGCAAATCAAAGGATTTCAAAGAATCGGACCGCATCCGCGACGAACTAGCGGCGATGGGCATTGCGTTGAAGGATTCGAAGAATCCCGATACGGGGGACATTGAAACGACTTGGGACATTATGCGATGAGGACGCCGTCGCGTCAGCAAAGCTGGACTGCGAGCATTACAACAGCCCCTTGAGCCAAACCGATGACAGAAGATTGGCCTTTGCGCCCCTACTTAGCCGGCGACGTCATGATCTTGCGCGAACTGTTTGCGGCAAGCGTCGAAGAGCTGATGCAAGACGACTATGACGAAAACCAGCGGGCGGCCTGGGTTTCGATTGCCGAGGACGAAGTCGAGTTCCAAGTCAGGCTCGGCGAACAGCTTACGCTCGTTGTCGAGGTTGAGGGGGAGCAGATGGGATTTGTGTCCCTCAAAGACAATTCCGTGCTCGATATGCTTTATGTGCACCCGCACTACGTTGGGCAGGGCATCGGTACGGCGCTCGTGGAGGCGGTCGAGAAGATCGCCAAGGCGCGCGGCGCCAAGTCGATTGCCGTGGACTCGAGCGACACCGCACAGATGTTTTTCGAGGAACGCGGCTACAGTGCCACCCAACGCACGACGTTGCCTCTTGAAGACGAGTTGCTGTCGATGACGGCGATGGTGAAGACGCTTAAAACCTGATGCCCGCGGCGAGGCGCCGCGCGTCAAGCCATGAGCCGCAAACCGGCTTCAATCCATATAGGACTTGAAGTTTGTGCCAATCGCTGGGATGGATCGCGGCGCGGGCCCGGGACGTGCTAAGCGCAGTACACTAGTGTCCCGTTTCCGAAGTTCGCAATCGTGCAAGCCGCAAGTGGGTGCGAACTTCAGAGCCGCCACACTTGGGTCTGTCCGGTTTTGATTGAATTGCGGACCTACCCTAGCTCTTTGTTTTGGCGGGCTTCTTTCCGGAAAACCGCTTCACACTTTTCCGGAAGCACTTTAAGGGCCGGCATATTGATGTTCGCTGAATTAATGGAGGCGTTAAGACCTACGCCATGACCACTACCGGTAAAGACCGCCTGTATCTGTTCGACACGACGCTGCGCGACGGGGCGCAGACGACGGGCGTCGACTTTTCTCTGGAAGACAAGCGGCGCATTGCGGCTGTTCTGGATGAACTTGGGCTCGACTATATTGAAGGCGGCTATCCGGGCGCCAACGCCACCGATACCGAATTTTTCGCTGAGAAACCGGCTTTTAAACAAGCGCGCTTTACCGCTTTTGGCATGATCAAGCGGGCCGGGCGCTCGGTATCCAACGATCCGGGCTTGCAGGCGCTGTTGCAGTCAAAGGCTGACAGCATTTGCCTTGTTGCCAAGGCTTGGGACTACCACGTGCGGGTGGCCCTGGGCATCACCAACGAAGAAAATCTCTCCGGCATTGCCGAGAGCATCAAAGCGGTTGTCGCCTCGGGGCGCGAAGCGATGCTCGACTGCGAGCACTTTTTCGATGGCTACAAGGGTAATCGCGACTACGCCTTGAGTGTTGTGCGCGCAGCCCATCAAGCCGGTGCACGCTGGGTGGTTTTGTGTGATACCAACGGCGGCACGCTGCCCCATGAGATCGACCGTATTGTTACCGATGTTGCTGGCGTTGTTCCCGGCAGTCATTTGGGCATCCACACTCACAACGATACCGGCAATGCGGTTGCCAACACACTGCTTGCCGTGCGCGCAGGTTGCCGCCAAATCCAGGGCACGCTCAACGGTCTTGGCGAGCGTTGCGGCAACGCCAACATGGCTTCGATCATTCCAACTCTGCTCTTGAAGAGTGATCTGGCCGACCGCTTTCATACGCGGGTAACGCCCGATGGCTTGCGCACCCTGACACATGCCAGCCGCGTACTTGATGATGTCTTGAACCGCGCTCCCGACCGGCATGCGCCGTATGTGGGCGAAAGCGCGTTTGCTACCAAGGCCGGCATCCACGCCTCGGCCATCCTCAAGGACCCAGAAACCTACGAGCACGTGAAGCCTGAGCTTGTTGGCAACGAGCGGCGGCTTTTGGTGTCGAAGCAGGCCGGCAAGTCGAACGTGATGGCGGCGCTTGAACGCATTGGTCTCAATGTCGACAAAGAGGATCCGCGCGTTTCGGGTTTGCTGGAGGAAGTCAAAGCCCGCGAATCTCTTGGCTATTCCTACGAGGCGGCAGAAGCCTCGTTTGAACTACTGGCCCGCCGCCAACTGGGCACCGTGCCGCAATATTTTTCAGTTGATAGCTTCCGCGTCACCGTTGAGCGCCGCCGCAACGCCGAGGGCATGCTGGTCACAGCCTCGGAAGCGACCGTGAAGGTGTTCGTCAATGGTGATGAAGAGCCGTTGACCTCGGTTGGCAAAGGTAACGGTCCCGTCAACGCCCTCGATCAGGCGCTGCGCCGCGATCTGGGCCGCTATCAAAAGCACATCGAGAGTATCGATCTCGTCGACTATAAAGTGCGCATTTTGACGGGGGGCACCGAGGCCGTGACGCGCGTGCTTGTTGAAACCCACGATGCAGCGACGGGCAATCGCTGGGTGACAGTCGGCGTCTCGCCCAACATCATTGATGCCAGCTTCGAGGCTCTGCTCGACAGCATCAACTATAAGCTGCTGATAGATAAGGCAGAAGTAGCCTAGCGCGGGGGCTAGAGGGCGGTCGTTACGTCGATGTCCTCCCCGAAGACCCGGTATGCTACACTGCATCGGTGCGCGGGCTGGAAGCAGTAGTTCAAGATGAATATGGCCATTCAAGATCAAACGACAGCAACGAAGTGCGCGGCGCACCACGCCTTGCAGCCCGGGCCTCGATTGGCGGCAACCAGACGGACTATGATGATGTGGCTGGCCGTTGTCGTAATGCTGACCAGCGGCGCACCTGCGGCCCATGCGGCCGATATGTCGGCTGGTCAGGTGACGCAAGCCCTTTTCAAGGCCAAGACCGGCGAGCCTGTTGATCTCAACGCCAAGAACTTGCGCGAACTTGATTTGGCCGGGATTGATTTCAAGGCCGCTAAACTTGCCGGCAGCGACCTCTATGGCGCTGATCTTTCGGGTGCCAATCTCAAGGGCGCCGACCTCAAGGGCGCCTCGCTCAACAGGGCTAACGTAGCGCGGGCGGATTTTACGGGTGCCAACATTGAAGGCGGCAGCCTGCTGCGCATGACGATATTCACGACACTCGAACGCAATCCTCAAGAAGCACCTAAATTTGCTGGTGCCAAAATGCAGAACACAAAATTGAGCGGCTGGATGGACGGCACCGATTTCAGCGGCTGCGACCTGACTGGCGCGCTGATCTGGCTGGCGCTGATCTATCGGGCTGCGAATTGTCCCAGGCGGACTTTACCGGCGCCAACGTGACTGGAATG
>JBEBJD010000315.1:0-6126 GCA_040080075.1 Hyphomicrobium sp.
GTGCGCGCCATCTGTTCGTCGATATCTGCGTCATACCACATATTGAGTGCGCCTGAGGCGCCTGCACCAACGGAGATCGCGAGAATTGCAATGAGGCCAATGAACGGATGAATGGTGCCGGGAGCTGCAACGATTCCGGTGAGGGCCGTCAGCACCACAAGCGTCATGACGCGCGGCTTCATCAGTGCGAGAAAATCGCTCACGGCCTCGCGAAGCGAGAGTTCCGCTGTATCAAGTTCGCCGTGTACGCTCGTCGTCGGCATGTGCGAGCCATCCCTTGGATCCGGCGAAAAAACCGGCTTCATACAGTGTCCCGGCGGGCGTCCCTGGATTGGCATCCCGGGTGCTGGCCGCAGTCAATTATTCGGCAGTTGAGTATCGAAACGGGCGGACTTCATTCGTCCGCCCGTTTCGCTGTTAGATGTCCAGCGCGGACCCGCTGGCCTCAGTGACCCGAGGTTTCCGAGATGCGCGGCAGTGTTTCGTATGAATGGAAGTTCGGCGGCGACGGCAGCGTCCATTCCAGCGTCGTTGCACCCTCGCCCCACGGGTTACTAGCTGCCTTTTCCTTACGGGCAATGGCAAGCAGTACGCCGATGAAGAATACGACAGTTCCCAGGGCCGTCATGTACGAGCCGATCGACGAGATCTTGTTCCAGAATGCGAAGGCATCCGGATAGTCGGCGTATCGGCGTGGCATGCCGGCGAGACCTAAGAAATGCTGCGGGAAGAACAGCACGTTTGCACCGATAAAGGTGATGTAGAAGTGCAGCTTGCCCCAGAATTCCGAGTAATTGTAGCCCGACATCTTGGGGAACCAGTAGTACCAGCCCGCAAAGATCGAGAACACGGCGCCCAGTGACAGCACGTAGTGGAAATGTGCGACCACATAGTAAGTGTCGTGCAGAGCCCGGTCGACACCGGCGTTAGCCAGCATCACACCCGTCACACCGCCAACCGTAAACAGGAAGATAAAGCCCAAGGCCCACAGCATGGGGACGCGGAACGAGATCGAACCACCCCACATTGTTGCAATCCACGAGAAGATCTTCACGCCTGTCGGCACCGCGATTACCATGGTGGCAAACACGAAGTAGGCTTGTGTGTTGACGCTCATGCCCGAGGTATACATGTGGTGTGCCCACACGATGAAGCCGACGAGACCGATAGCAACCATGGCGTAGGCCATGCCGAGATAGCCGAACACAGGCTTCTTGGAGAACGTCGAAATGACGTGGCTGATCATGCCAAAGCCAGGCAAGATCAGGATGTAGACTTCAGGGTGGCCGAAGAACCAGAACAAGTGCTGATACAGCAACGGATCGCCACCACCCGCCGGATTAAAGAACGTAGTCCCGAAGTTGCGGTCGGTGAGAAGCATGGTGATGGCACCAGCGAGAACCGGCAGCGACAACAGAAGCAGGAAGGCAGTAACCAGCACCGACCACACGAACAGCGGCATCTTGTGCAGGGTCATGCCCGGCGCGCGCATGTTGAAGATGGTGGTGATGAAGTTGATGGCGCCCAGGATCGACGAAGCACCAGCCGCGTGAAGGGCCAGAATACCAAAGTCAACCGCGGGACCCGGATGGCCTTGAGTTGAGAGCGGTGCATAGAGTGTCCAGCCGCCGCCAACACCATTCATGCCCGACGGGCCTTCCACGAACATGGAAGTGATGAGCAGGATCAGCGCTACCGGCAAAAGCCAGAACGAAATGTTGTTCATGCGCGGGAACGCCATATCGGGCGCGCCGATCATGAGCGGCATGATCCAGTTGCCAAAGCCGCCGATCATGGCCGGCATGACCATGAAGAACACCATGATCAGACCGTGGCCGGTCACGAACACGTTGTACATATGCGGGTTGGCGAAATACTGCAGACCCGGATCTTGAAGTTCAAGACGCATGGCCACTGACAAGGCCCCGCCTACGATGCCGGAAATCATCGCAAAGAGCAGGTACATCGTACCGATGTCTTTGTGATTGGTCGATAAAAACCAGCGCCGGAAGAAGGGTGGTGCGTGGTCGTGGTCGTCGTGAGCTGCGTGTGCAGGGCTGCCCATGGTATTCAAAGCCTCTGATCAGAGTTTTGTTGGTCATCACGGACAACAGCGGGTTCTTGCCCGCTCCGCCGCAGTGGTGAAAGTTTACTTAGAAGCGTCTGCAACGGGCGTGTTCAAGTCCCGCCCATCCTGCAGTGCCGCGACCTTATCAAGGATGGCCTTCGCCTTTTCCTTGTCCTTGGCCTTCATGGCACCCGACCACTCAGCAAAGACTGCTTCGCTCACGACGCGCATGCCGATCGGCATGAAGGCGTGATTGAGGCCGCACAATTCCGAGCATTGACCGTAGAAGATGCCCTCATGTTCGGCGCGGAACCAAGTCGAGGTGACACGGCCGGGAACGGCGTCCACCTTTGAGCCGAAGGAAGGTATGGTCCAGTTGTGGATGACGTCGTTTGATGTCACGAGAACATGCACCACCTTGTTGACGGGCACGACGATCTCGCTGTCGACGGCCAGAAGGCGGGGCTGCTTCTTTGCAAACCACAGCGGCTGCGCGTCGTCGTAAAGGCGTTGTGACAACTCAAGCGGGCTCAAAGTGCCATACCGCTTGGTGTACTCGGCTGTAACCGCTGTACTCAGCACCTTGGAAATTTCCTTGGGGTCTTTGTTGGTAGCGGCCTGTTCGACACCAGCGCGCAATTCGGTCGCGATCTTATCTTTAACGAGCGTTTCATCTTTCACGTAGTTCGACGTGATGGTGAAGCCGCCAAGGTCTGGGTACTGATGTTCCCAGAACCAAGCGTTACCGGTTGCCTTAATCGTGAGGTCGGGCTTGGGATAGGTATATTGAAGCATTAGAAGCTTGAAGGACGGGATCGCCAGCAGCACGAGGATAAAAATGGGTATCACGGTCCAGGCAACTTCAAGGAACGTGTTGTGCGTGGTAGTGGTGGGGACCGGATTGCTCTTCTCGTTGAACTTCCAAACCACGATGATCATGAGCAGCAGGACGAATATAGCGATCGCGATAATCACGATATTGGTTAGGTCATGGAACGCGTGAATTTCGCGCATGACTTCAGTCGCGGGTGCTTGCAGCCCGATCTGACCCTCGGAAGGGTGGCCTTCGGCCGGCGTGGCCAGCGCTTGCCCCATGCTCCCGTCAAACGCCAGCAAGGCGCCTGCCAGAGCCGCAAGCGGCGACGTCCTCAGCAACCATTTCAACATTAATCCGCTCCCCAATCTCCGCCCCGCTTTGCGCGCGAGCCGTCTTCGTTTGATTTTTGCTGGCCCGGACTAAGCCGGCCCGGCTTCAAGCGCTGGACAATCAGGTGTTACCCATTGGCCATCGAGAATTCTCTGGCCCGCTTCGCGTCGAGACTGTTCATCTCTCCCTGCCCCCAAGCCACACCATCGGGCCCGCGACCAACCGGTTCCCGAGCCACAGTCAGATACAAAACAATATGTTCGGCTCTTCCCGCCTTAATCTCATCACAACCGTCAAATTTGTCTTGAGTCAAGTTCTATGAGGCAATGCTTGTCTCTGATCAGGGTTTAGGGCGCCTTTGACACACTTACTGTTGACTCGCGCGGACACATAATTCATGGGCATTGCAGCGATGGTGCGGGCGCTTCGTCTTGACGCAATGTCGCAGCCGGAGAGGCCCCAATTCAGCCGTGTTAATGGCCGATCCGCTGGGACTCAACGTTGTGTGGTTATGAATTCCGGCGGGCGGGCGGCTACAATCCAATAGGCGGCTATCAATAATGCAAACTCATATTTCCGCTTGGCGTGACCAGGCGAAGCGGACTACGGGTGGGCTCTGCACGGTTGCGATCATTGCAAGTCTCGCGGCGAGTTTTTTGAGTGGATCGGCTGCGCCGTTACATGCGGGAGGCGCCGGCGAATCGCCGCCTCCTGCCGCAACGCCGGCCGGCACGCCACCCCCGCCGCCGGCATCCGATCCAGCAGATGGCGTCGTGCGTGGCCAGCATGGGGACTGGCAGATCGTATGCAAGCCGCCTCCAGCAGGCGCTAAAAACGAAGTTTGTGCCCTGGTGCAAAGCGTGACGGCGCAAGATCGCAACAATGTTGGACTGACGATTTATTTCCAGCGGTTTTCCAATGGAACGCAAGTGCTGCGCGTGTTCGCCCCACTGGGTGTATTGCTGCCGCCGGGCGTGGGCCTCAAGATTGACGACGTTGACGTGGGGCACGCGCCGTTCCATCGCTGCCAGTCATTCGCCTGCTATGCGCAGGTAACGGTTGACGGCAAGCTGTTGGGGCAATTGTCAACCGGCAAGACCGCGATCTTCATTATTTTCCAGACCGAAGAAGCTGGAATTGGAATTCCTATTTCTCTGTCTGGTTTTTCTGATGCCGTCGCAGGGCTCAATTAGGTGTGATGGCGAGAGCCAAGTATTAGCGCGGGATGAAATGCCGTGCAGAACTTTCAATGCGCGGCCGGCGTGGGTTCTGCGATCAGCTTGCCCCAACTGGCATTGTAAGGATGCACGGTGATGCCAGAGTTACTGGCTTTTCCAGGAGCGGTGGCAGCGCCCTTTTCCAGTGGCCTGCCCTCATTTGACCACCGAAAGATTCCGCCGCGCAAATTATGAACCGAAGCAGCACCGGCCTTCACGAGCAACGGCGCTGCCTGGCTTGCCAAGCGCGAGCTGCGCATGCCGACGGAACAATAAAACACCACCGTCTTGTCCTTGGCTTCAGCGGCAATGCTGGCGGCAAACGCGGCAGGGTCCGAGTTGGGGGCAACACGTAGTGCCCCGGCCAAGTGACTCACTGCGAATTCCTCTTCTTCGCGCACATCGAAGATTATTACCGGCTGCCCTGAGGCCGCCAGGGCCACATAGGCATCCGGCTCCAGGTGACTGAGGGATGGGAACTGGGCCGCAATTTTTGCTTCCACCGCTGCGAGGTCGGAGCGCGCTTCCGATTGTGCTGTTGCTGGCACAAATGCACACCAAACGGCTACCAACAACGCCCCCAGGCCGTCGTGCAATGATCTAAGTGGGCGGAAGCTGCCCCGATGCTTAAGAGTCAACAGTCTGATCGTCATCGGAGCCAACGTTTCACCAAGAAATCGTTTGAAGTTATGGCCGCAGATCCAGCCGCCCGCATACAATTACGCAAATCCAGCGGTCTGAGCTGCAAATGTCTCGGCAGCGCGCCGGCTTCGCCGGGCAACGGGAAACTCGATGTAGTCATGGACACGCTGAGGTGCTGGAGCCAGAGCATCGGGGGTGGACTGTGTCAGCATCATCGCTGGCGCCCAAGCCTCGAAGATCCGGCGTGACGTTTCGGTGTATTCTTGCGCGGCCTGATCCCAGAATCGCATTTGCTCATGAAGAACATCGTGTGGATTGCGGCAGGCGGTCAGTTGTGATGGCGCTTCGAGGCAAGCGCGGACGCGGCGGCTCATAAAGCCAATGATTTCAGCTTGTGCGCGCGCGATATTCTTAAACGGTGAAAACGCGGCGGCAGTGCTATCGAGAGCTGCAAAATAGGCAAGGAACATTGGGTTTGTAGGCGCACTAGCAAGGCGGTTAATTTCACTGACGCGAGCAACAGGTGTGAAAAACATGGAACCACATCTCCTCATAACGCTCTTGTACCCCGGCTATGACCGTGCAGCGATTACACATCGAATATGACGATTTCATTGCGCCCCACTGGTAAGCAACCATTTGGCGGTTAAAGGGCACTTTCTCAAATCACCTTTTCTCGATAGCTCCGCTTCTCAATGGGGCTTTGCCGGGTTAAATCGGCGGCCAATACTTCTGGTGCGTCATGGATGCAGTGCAGCACGATGGAAAATAAAGTTTTGTCGAAAATGGTTTGCGCACGTATCTTATGAGCAGTCAGTAACTAAATCATAAGTTGTAATACGAATATTTATGTAATCTTACGGTGTATTTACTCAACAGATTATTAACTACAATTGACTCTCCTTACACTGTGCTGTTGTGTTGTGCACGAGCATATCGGCGGCAGTTCAGCGTTTTGGGTGTTGCGTGCTACGCAAGGTCGCAGAGTATCTGCGTTGCCAGACCGGGTCCCTGTGGGGTCGCTGCCGTGGTGGAATCAACCTGATTGCGGG
>JBEBJD010000001.1:0-25688 GCA_040080075.1 Hyphomicrobium sp.
TCGGGGCGGGGGTTGAAATAAAACGTGTCGTGGTCCTGGCGTGCGGGATGTTCGGCTGGAATGTTCAGCTTGTCGAAGTTCATCTCGTCGGTTTCGATGTCGGGACCTTCCGCCACCGAAAATCCCATATCGGCGAATATCTCAACGCACTCGTCGAACACCTGAGACACGGGATGGATGCGGCCGAGCGCTTCGGGGCCGGAGCGCACGGGCAGCGTTATGTCGGCACGTTCAGTTGCCAGGCGCTCGGACAATGCCGCGCTGTCGAGTTCGGCTTTGCGTGCATCGAGTGCTTCAGTAATGCGCGTCTTGACGGTATTGACGGAAGCGCCGAACGTTTTGCGCTCTTCGGGCGGTAACTTGCCCAGTGTCGCCATCAGTTCTGAGATACGGCCCTTTTTGCCAAGCGCCGCCACGCGCACGGCTTCGATCTGCGCCAGATCGCCAGCGCCAGCAATGTCACTCAATAACCCGGTCTCGAGTGTGGAAAGGTCAGTGCCGGTCGACGTTGTCATCGTGGGGCGCGCCTCATTAATTTGCCTGATGAGCTGCGAATACCCTCTAGGTGTCATCCTCGGGCCAAGTGCGAAGCACGTCTTCGACATGACTCCCGAGGACCCATCGTTCAATAAACTCAGGGGCTGAGTGTTTGATGTTGGATGGTCGCAGCGAAAACACCAACGCTCAAACTTGTGGAGACTAAACTTGTGGAGAAATGGGTCCTCGGGACAAGCCCGAGGATGACAACATTTTTGGGGTGTAACCGCCAAACGTCAAGCTGCAGCCGGAACTTTGATCGCAGCGGCGGCTTTGTCGGCAAGCGCTTTGAACGCTGCAGGGTCCTTGACGGCGATGTCGGCCAGAACCTTGCGGTCAACTTCGATGCCGGCCTTCGTCAGTCCTTCGATAAAGCGGCCGTAGGTCATGCCAATTTCGCGTGCCGCAGCGTTGATGCGCTGGATCCACAGGGCGCGGAACGTGCGCTTGCGGCGCTTGCGATCGCGATAGCCATACTGCATGGCCTTTTCGACCGCCTGCTTGGCGATGCGAATGGTATTCTTGCGCCGGCCATAATAGCCCTTGGCGGCCTTAATAACTTTCTTGTGCTTGGCGTGGGCGGTAACGCCGCGCTTGACGCGTGCCATATTGGTGGCTCCTTAAGACGATGACTTCAAAATGATGACCAGCGAATTTCCCGGCGCTTCCGGCTGGCTCCCGGAAAGGGAGACGGAAGCACCCAAGCAAAAACACTATCTTGCGTAGGGCATGTACTTCTTGACGATCTTGGCATCCGAAGCGTTCAGCACCATGGTGCCGCGCGCCTTCTGAATGAACTTCGCCGTCCGCTTGATCATGCCGTGACGTTTGCCTTGAGCCGCAGCAACAACTTTGCCGGTGCCCGTCATTTTGAAGCGCTTTTTTGCGCCACTCTTGGTCTTCAACTTGGGCATTTTGCTCTCCTCAGTTTAAGTCGCGTCCCGCAGGATCTGCCTGTTTACACAAGTAGTTCCGGCCCGTTTCGAACATAGAACCGACGCGCGGATGCACGTCAAAACCTGCAGCCGTTATCTGACCGCATGCCGAAATCGGGATGCTTTATTGCGGAAGCCGCTGTTTTCAAAAGCATAAGAACCGCCACGGCATGCCCCGCCGGGCGGCTCTGGTGCGTCTTATAGGAGGGCCGTTGCCGTAAATCAACAGGTTCTCAGGCTCAGGAGCCCAGAAAACGGGGCTCTGTTGAAGGGTCGCAGCACCGCGACCGGTAGAGTTGCGCCGTACCGGCGTCAAAGCGCCTTACAGTGGCGCAAACGGCACCGTCAGAGCCTCATTGAAGTACGCCATGCCGGCCCCAAAGCACGACAGGATCAGGGCCACCGCCAGGATCTTCTTCAGATCAAAGCCAAAGAAGATGGGTTGGCCCTTTAACAGTGGCACCACTAGGCTGTTCGAAAACACCAGCATCAGCAACCCGAACAGTGCTCCCTGGGTGGCAAGCGGCAGGTCCGGCAAGAGGTGACGCGTCAGGACATACACGACACCCCACATCCCACCCCAGAAAATCGAGTTGACGATGGTTGGCAACTGCAAAGGCCCGATGGGCGCCATCGAATAGGCTTTGGGTTCCCACAGTCCTAACCTGTTGAGAATGAAGACAATCAGTTGATGAACCAGAACAACCGAAATGGCGGCGGCCAGAAAGCCACGTAGCAGGTCCCCAAGCATATAAATTTCCCTATCGAAACGTGCATTCGCCTTCGGCTATATCCGGATTCGGGCGGCACCTCGTGATTTAACTCCGTACAACCGCACAAGGAGCCTGAATAGCTTAATTTTGACGTGATCGTCGCACCGGCTGATATTGCTGATAATTACCCTTGACACCTTGCGTTTGCTGACGTTCCGGGGCATAAAAGCCCCATCGAACACGCCTTGGTTTTGCTACGCGACAGCCCCGCCCGTGCTGACACTAGACGTCTCCATTGCGCGCTTGATGATCGCTTCGTGGTCGTCGCTGCGAGGCTTTGCCAAACGTTTGGAGGCGTGGGATGTCTAACGGTACGGTCAAGTGGTTCAATACGCAGAAAGGGTACGGCTTTATACAAGCCGAAGAAGGCGGCGCTGATGTCTTTGTGCACATCTCGGCCGTTCAGAAGGCAGGTCTACAAACCTTGAACGAAGGTCAGCGAATTGCCTTTGAGACCGAGCGCGGCCGCAACGGCAAAATTGCCGCTATCAATCTTAGGCCTATGTGATAAGCCTGCGCCCGAGATTGCCTAGGGAGCGGATGCATCTGCTCCCTTTTTTGTTGTCACAACGTGCGTTTTTGTTGTCACAGCGCGAGTAAGTTTTCACAACGCGAGCGCCCTGCGGGATGCGCCGCCTGATCGCAAGGAGTGTGAATGGCCAAGGAAGAGATGCTCGAGTTCGAAGGCGTGGTCGCGGAAGTGCTACCCGATGCCCGCTGCCGCGTGCAGCTCGACAATGGTCATGAAGTGATTGCTTACACGTCTGGCCGCATGAAGAAGAACCGCATCAGAATTTTGGCTGGCGACAAAGTTACGGTTGAAATGACCCCTTACGATTTGACGAAGGGCCGCATCAACTTCCGTCATAAGGACCCACGCGCAGGCGGTGGTCCGGGCCCCGGCGGTCCAGGTGGCCCAGGCGGTCCTGGTGGTGGCGGCAATCGGCCTGGCGGGAGCCGGCGCTAACTTCTCGAAGTCCGTCACTGATACAATTTCTGCACGGCATCCTTGTGGTGGCGTGCCAGATTGTGCCCCGCATATGCCCACAGTGCGACGAGCGGCAATGCAGCCAAGGCCGTCATAGCGCCCGCACCGCCAGTGACTTTGGCCAGTCCTGTAAACACCCAGCCCGACGCCGCATCGCCGCCACGATAGACGACGGTGTCGACAAAATTCTGCGCCCGGTACTTGTCGCTGTCGCTAACCGCGGTCCACAGCACCTTCACTGCCGGGTTGGAGAGTGAAAACGCAATCGCGCGCTCAAATGCCATAACTGCGGCGACAACGGTGAGGCCAGGGCTGACGGTCAGGGCGAGCAGCCCCACACCGGCCGTTACCGGCAAGACGGCAAGCGCTGGACCCAAGCCGAAGCGCTGCAAGACGCGGCCGGTGACAAACAGCTGCAGAAAAAGTGTGATCAGGCTGACAGCCAGGTCGCGCGTGGCAAAGAATCCGACTCGCGCGGCTCTGTCCGCAAAAGTGTCGCCGACAATGCGCGACTGTTCCAAATAAAAGTAGGTGCCGATGATGTTGGCCAGCAAAATATAAAGCGCAATGCCAAACAGGTAGGGCGAGGTGAAGACGCGCACTGCGCCATCGAAAATCGATCCGGTTGCTGGTGTGCGGCCCGCATCCGAGGGCAGTTCATGTCCAAACAGTTGCCGGCGCAAAACCAGCGAACTGACGAGGGCCACGCCCAGAAACGCGGCCGATACCAATAGCAATGCGTTGGGGCCGATGCGTGCCGCGAACAGGCTGGTAACGGACGGACCCAGGATCGCGCCCGCCGTGCCGCCCGCTGCAATGATGCCATAAAGCCGCTTCGCCTGATCTGAGGAGTAGACCTCGGACATCAGACTCCAGAACAGCGAGATGGCAAACAGATTGAACACGCTGGCCCAAACAAAAAATACTGCGGCCAGTGGCGGATCAAAATCGATGATCCGCTGATAAGAGGCATTGACGGATGCAAGCTCATTCAAACCGGAAGCGTCGAGCAGCTGGCGTAATGCGGGACTGACGTAGGCCTGCTCCGAGCTTTCCAGCGCCATCCAGAACAAGACGAGATTGGCAATAAAGAAGCCGTAGACAAGCGGCACGATGCTGCGGCGGCGGAAGGTGCGCACGATCATTCCGAACACCGGGACCGCAATCAGCATGGCAATAAAGACGGCGAGAAACAGACGTTCGAGGCCATCTTTGCCAAGTGCGACACCCATTTCGTCGCGCACTGGCCGCAAAATGTAATAGCCGCACAACAGCGACAAGAACATCACGAACGACGTCAGCAGCACGTATGCCTCGCCGCGCTCAACTGAGAAAAGCTGGCTCAGAGACCGGTAGAGACGGCCGGTGAGGGTCGTGGCGGGTTCAATCAACGTGAGGCGCTTTCATGCGTGGTGAATTTGGCAGGATCGACCCTGCAACCTCTACCACGCGCTTGGCGCTGTGCCAGTCCAATGACGGCGGCGGCTAAATCCGGCTCGAGATTTTGCCGGGGCCGGATAAGGTTTTTTGACTTGGCGTAAGCGGGGAGCGCTGAGATTGAATGCGCCAGGCGAGATTGGCCAGAAAGACCGTGGCAGCATGATCCCAGCTAAATGTCAGCGCCGCGCTGCGGGGGTTGGCGCGATCGAGATTGAGCGCTGCGATGGCGCAAGCGGCCAAATCTTCGCCGAGTACGCCTGATGTGCCGTGCTGCACGACATCGGCAGGACCCATGACTGGGTAAGCGGCGATGGGCAGCCCTGAGGCCATGGCCTCAAGCAACACGATACCAAAAGTGTCAGTGCGGCTTGGAAACACAAATACGTCCGCCGAAGCGTAGCTCTCGGCTAGCGCTTCGCCTGTTTGCTGACCTGTAAACACGGTGCCGGGAAATTGCTTCTTGAGGCTCGCGAGTGCAGGCCCATCGCCAACCACAACCTTGGTGCCGGGCAAACTGAGCTCTAGAAACGCGCCGATATTCTTCTCGACGGCCACGCGGCCAACGTAGAGAAACACAGGCCCGGGGCCGAATTTCCTGACCGGCCGTGGCCGGAAAAGATCCGTATCAACGCCTCTCGTCCAATTCATCACGCGCTGGTAGCCGTGTTGCCGGAGGTGAGTTGCGAGCGATTCTGTTGCCGCCATGACGCCGCTGCCGGCGTTGTGGAACCGCCGCAGCAGGGCGTGCGTAATCGCCTCGGGGATGGCCAGGCGCGACGAAACATATTCGGGAAAGCGGGTGTGAAAGCTGGTTGTGAAGGGGATGCGGTGGCGGATACAATAGTTTCGCGTCATCCATCCCACAGGACCTTCGGTGGCAACGTGGATGGCGTCTGGCTGAGCGCTTTCAATGAAGCGAGCGCACTTTACACGACTTGGAAGCGCCAGGCGAATGGACGGATACGTCGGGCAGGGGAAGGTTTTGAACCCATAAGGCGTGAGAAAAAACAGATCCTCACCCCTGGCGCTTAGCCTTTCGGCGAGGCGCTCATAAGTTCGCACCACACCATTGACTTGCGGCTGGAAGGCGTCAGTGGCGACGAGAATTCGCATCAGGGCGGTTCTGACAATCGAGTGGGACGGGACGCTGCACTCAGCTGTGCCATGCCCCGGCGCACGGCGCTTGTTACCCGCCCGGCCGTAAAAAAGCGCGAAACGTCGTGGCAGTAGGCATCATAGTCAGTTCCATAGCGTGTCCGCAGCCAGGGCTCCTCGTTAAGCGCCATCAAGACGTAGATGACGATGAGTGCCGCAGTTAGCGCATAGAGCCAAGGTGTATCGGCGGCCACGGCCAGCGCGGCATAGAACGGGATAATCGTCGCGTACTGAGGATTTCGCGTCCATTCGTAAATGCCAGACCTGATCAATCCCTCATGACCGCAATAAGTATTGGGGCGGCCAAGGGTAACGAGCGCGAGCGCGTAAAGGCAGATAAAAATGGTGGCGATACATGCCGCTACAATCCGCGCGGCTTGGGAAAGGTCGAGCGCCGGCTCGTGCGCAGGGCCAAATACAGTGAGCGAGGAGATCGCCAGGGCCGTGACATTGGAAACGCGAAACAGCAGCCAAAATAGGCGGCTCTGCCATGTGCCGGGTCCAGGTGCCGGCCAGATTCGGCGGCCGAAACCCAAGTAAGTGCCGCCTAGCAAAATTATCAGCACAAAGGCGGCTGAAAGACCGGCAAAGGCTAAGTAGGGAATCATACGAAGGCCCAGGTAAGCGTCGATGGCACGAGGAATCGCGCCCCGGTGTATCGAGGTTAGCTGGCTAGTTTGAAACTTATGCGACGGAGGAGGCGTGTGAGAGAAGCCGCCGTGAGGCAAGCCCTTTAGAGTGCTTCCGGGAAAAGTGTGAGCGGTTTTCCCGGCAAGAAGCACGGCAAAACAAAGAGCTAGGGTCGTTTCACCCGTCAACTAAGACCGGAACGACCCTAGTAAACCCTGATCGGAAAATAGCGGTCGACGATTTCCTGGAAGCGTCCCGAGACACGGACGCGCTCAAGCGCCGCGTTCAAGAGAAACTTGATCTGCGGATCGTTTTTTGGCACCGCGATCGCAATGCCGTCGCCAAAGAATTTCGGCTCGAAATAGGGGCCGCCCTTAAATTCGCAGCACTTTCGCGACAGTGACCCATTGAGCCAGAACGCCAGGCTGATGCCGTCATCGAATAGGGCATCGACTTTCTTTTGTTCAAGTGCTTCACGGGCCTGATCAGGACTTTCGAAACTTTGGATGCGGCTGCCCCGGAAGAAGGCTCTGATAAAGGCTTCATGCGCCGTGCCCTTGGCGACTCCGATGGTGCGGCCATCGAGACCTTCAGGAGAAATTTCGGGCGTCTCGCCGCCGGACCGGACGGCGAAGCGGCCGGGAGTGAAGAAATAGCGGTCGGTAAAGTCGACGCTTGCAAGCGATTGGGCGTTCAAGGTGTGGGCGGCTATCACGGCATCAGCTTCGGCGCTTTTTAGTCCTGAGAACAGCTCTTCCCACGGCCGCACCTTGATATCGCATGCGGCGGCGAGTTCCAAACACAGCGCCCGCGCCAGATCGACGTTCAGCCCTGTCAGAACGCCTTCATCATCAAAATAGTTGAAGGGTGGGAAATCGCCCTCAGTGAGGAAGCGCACTGCAACCCTCCGCGGCGCATCGGTGGCTGCGGCGGCAGGTCCAACGGCATCGGACTGTTGAGCCAGCGAAGGCCCGGCGCTTGTGATTGCGATCACGGCCACGCATGCGATTGAGATCCAAGCCGTCATTAAACGTGCCAGCCAATACCTAGCGATTGGGAGATTCAAATTCATCAGCAAGCACCTTGTCGAGTGTCGTGGAGCCGATAGTCTTTATGCTCATTCACGTCCTTTCTTTGCACGATTCCCCACAGGTTGTTTTGACCGTTCGGCATCGTACCCAATTTGTGGGGCCGCGCTGTGTCAATCGCCGAGCTTCCTGACAAAGTTCGAAGGCCGGCGACGCGTGCTGGTCCCCCGGCCAAATCGGCAATTCTCGAGATTACTCCACTCATCACGGAAATTATTGAGGGCGGGCAAGACGTTGGGTCAATCGCCCCAGTATCGATGCCAGCCGCCGGCAGACTGGGCGCGGCTGTCAATCATCTGAAATTCGCGTGGCCCGAGATGTCTGCTGGCTGGCCCGTGTGGGCTTGGCAGATTTGGTTCGCGACGATTTTGCTCACCTCAATGGCGGCGGCTTTTGTGCTGGGTCCACCGTTGGTCGCTGTGACGGTATTGGCCGGACTTAGTCTGACCTTCTTTTGTTTTTCTCTGTTGCGAATCCACAGTCTTTGCAATGGTCTCAGACCTATTTTAGCGTTCGAAACTGAGCGATTCCAGGTGCCATCTCAGACGGATGAGGAACTGCCAGACTATACGATTCTGGTGCCACTGTTTGGCGAGGCGGGCATCGTTACCGATCTTGTCCTGGCTCTTGAAGCCTTAACCTACCCCGTATCCAAGCTGCAGGTTCTTATCATTCTGGAAGAGGCCGATCAGGCGACGCGAGACGCCATTTTGAGAACGCCTCTACCGGCACATTTCGTGGTGATCACGGTGCCGCCTGGACAGCCTCAGACAAAACCCAGGGCACTAAATTTTGCATTGCTTGAAGCGCGCGGCGAATATGTGACGGTTTTCGATGCGGAAGATGTGCCCGAGCCGGACCAGCTGCAAAAGGCGGTGGCCGCCTTCCGGTTCGGCCCAAAAAACCTTGCCTGCGTGCAGGCCCGTCTGAACGTCTATAACCCCGAAAAGAGCTGGCTCACACGCCAGTTTACGATTGAATATACGATGCTCTTCGATTGGCTGCTTCCAGGCCTGCAAGCGCTGGATTTGCCAGTGCCGTTGGGGGGCACATCCAATCATTTCCGGAAGTCATATCTCGTTGCCGCTGGCGGGTGGGACCCCTTCAATGTCACGGAAGACGCCGATCTCGGTATCCGGCTGGCTCGCATGGGGTATGGGGTCAGCGTACTCAATTCGACAACGTGGGAGGAGGCGCCTCACGGGCCTTCGGCGTGGATGCGCCAACGCACACGATGGCTGAAGGGCTGGATGCAGACGTATCTGGTCCACACGCGCCAGCCATTGCAGTTGTGGCGCGACCTTGGCGCGTGGCGTTTTTGGGGCTTACATGCTCTCATGGGCGGACCGATCGTGTCGGCCCTGGTGCATCCGTGGTTTTATGTTTTGGCGGCCATGAATGCGTGGCACGGCACCCTTCTTCAAGCGCCCGCCAATCTGAATGGGCAACTTCTTTGGGCGCTAGGCGTGTTCAATCTTGTCAGCGGATATGCAACCGCTGCGGGGCTAGGAGCCATCGCCGTGCAGCGCCGGTCACGCCCTTGGCTCAGCCTTCATACTCTCATCATGCCGGTCTATTGGCTGATGATCTCATATGCCGCATACCGGGCCTTGTTCCAGCTTGTTTCAGCGCCCTACTATTGGGAAAAGACTGAGCACACGGCTCGCACAGCGCAGCACGATCCTGCTGCCGGAAATGCCGGATAGGGCGGTTTTTTTTGATCGGTGGAGCGGGCGATGGGAATCGAACCCACGTTCGTAGCTTGGGAAGCTACCGTATTACCATTATACGACGCCCGCGATCTGTCAGATTCTCAATTATCACAAGGTCCAAGCCGTTGGAAGCAATAGCATGGCGCCAAAACTGGAAGACTGAGCCTGCGTATAGAGTTGCAAGGCCAGCGAGGGCTTGTACAAATCAACGCGCTGTGGCCACCTGATCCCTGTCTGTCAACACACTTCCCTTCCTGGGGGAAGCCACGATTTCGAGCCCCGATGAATATTCTTGAAGTTAGCCGTGCACGCCAAAAATTCAGCGATCCGGAATGGACCGCAAAGGGCGATAAGCGCGCCAGCGTACCGCTCGATCACCTCGATACATTGTGGATCAACACGGGCACGCTTTGCAATATCACGTGCCGCAACTGCTATATTGAATCGAGCCCCGAGAACGACCGGCTCGTTTATATGACGGCAGCTGAGGCCGTGCCATTTCTGGACGAGGCCAAAAACCTTGGTACGCGCGAAATCGGCCTGACCGGCGGCGAGCCTTTTCTCAATCCCGATATTTTGCCCATCATAGAGAATGCATTGAGCCGGGGCTTTGATGTTCTGGTCTTGACCAATGCCATGCTTCCCATGCAGAGGCCGCGTCTCAAGGAGGGTTTGTGCGCAATTCATAAATCCTACGGCGAGCGTCTGACGCTTCGGGTCAGTCTCGATCACTACTCCCAAGACCTGCACGAAACTGAACGCGGCGCGAGCACCTGGCAAAAAGCGCTCGAAGGCATAGACTGGCTGGCCCACAACGGTTTTCGATTGGCGGTTGCCGGGCGCACTTGTTGGGGCGAAAGTGAGAGCGATGCCCGGGCAGGTTATGCGCAACTGTTTGCGCAGCGCAGTTGGTCCATCAAGGCTGACGATCCCCGCGCCCTGACGCTGTTTCCCGAGATGGATAGTGGCCTCGAAGTACCTGAAATCTCAACTGCCTGCTGGGGCATTCTCAAGAAAAGCCCCTCGCAGATGATGTGTGCTTCGTCGCGCATGGTGGTGAAGCGCAAGGGGGCGCAAGTACCCGTCGTGCTGCCGTGCACCTTGCTGCCCTACGATGCCGCCTTTGAAATGGGCGAAACACTGGCGCAATCGGCTAAGGCCGACGGCGGCATGTTCGACCATGGCGCCGTGCGCCTGTGTCATCCCCACTGTGCCCGCTTCTGTGTGCTGGGCGGCGGCAGTTGTTCCTGACAGTTTCTGGCCCCTCGGCTTCCATCCGCTTGAACAAAAAAAGCCCTGCGTGCCAGCGCAAGGCTTCCTTTTGTCTGCAGGGACGCGCTGGACTACTTCTTGACGAGTGCGTCGCGGATTTCCTTGAGATAGGTCTCGCTGGCTGGCGGTGCCGCCGGAGCTGCTGCGGGTGCTGGCTTCTTGGCCGCGTTCATGGCTTTGACCAGAAGGAAGATAGCGAATGCAGTGATCATGAATTTGATGACGGCATTGAGGAACAAGCCGTACTTCATCGCTACGACCTTGGCGGGATCGGGATCGGACGTCAGCGCAATCTGGAGCGTCGAGAAATCGATACCTGCCATGGCGAGACCGATCGGCGGCATAATGATGTTTTCCACCAAGGTGCTGACGATGGGACCGAACGCGGCCCCCATAATCACACCCACGGCGAGATCTACGACGTTGCCTTTCATGGCAAAATCTTTGAATTCCTGAAGCATAGACATTTAATTCTCCCCCATTCTAGTGCTTTTGTTCTCAGTCAATTTCGCGACTCAAAGCGGGCCGACTATATGTCAGCCCTAAGACGGTCGCAATCGATGCATTGGCACCTGATAGTGGGAAATATATTGTAGAAATAAGATGGTAGATGGTTTCGCAGATAGTTCGTTGTGGGCCAACAATTGGAAAAATATCGAGGCCGGTTGATGACAGTCAGTTTACCGGTCCGCCTCACTTGCAACAAACCAGACTGGCTATCAATCGCGCCGGTCGTTTTCGCCATAAGATGGCGCCGGGCGCGGCAGTATTATGGGGCCGCCGGCAGTCGAGGGAGCGCTGGGCGCCAGGTCAGGGGAGTCGCAGATGATCGAACGAAAAGAACGCAAGCCATACTGGCAGCACACCAAATGGCAGATGCTGGCAAGTCTCATACCGTTTTTGGCGGTATGCATTATTCTGCCGTTGTATGCGGGGCAGCTAAACGTGAACCGGTTTCTAGGCTTCCCGCTTGGATATTTTCTGGCCTTGCATGGGGTTGTTTTGATTGCCGTTGTAACGGTGGCCAGCTTCGTCAATAGGCAGGACGCAATCGATCACTGGCACGGCGCACATGAAGACAATTGAAAATCCCCACATTATTGGGCCGCGCAATAAGGCTCTTTCCGCATGGCGTTGACCAGCGTGCGTGTTGCCCATTCGCGGCTTGGAACATACTACGGCATCTTTATCAGTGCGTTTGTGGCTCTTGGGGCCATGACACTGATCCTCGAAGGCCTAGGCGCCTCCAACTCGTTGTTGCGCGGAGTTATGCTGCTTGGACCCATCGTCCTTTACGCTGCGATCGCATCCGTTACCTACACGGCCGACCCGCTTGACTATTTTGCATGTGGCCGGCGTGTGCCTGCATTCTATACGGGGCTCGGTCTTGCCACCGCAGCGCTGGGCGGCACCGGGCTCGTCAGTGTCACAGGAGCGTTTTTTCTCATAGGCTTTGATGCCGTGTGCCTTGTCATTGGCGGCGTGGCCGGCTTCGTTTTTATGTCGGTCCTTCTGGCACCATTTTTCCGCAAATTCGGTGCCTTCACGATTCCAAGTTATCTGGGGCGCCGCTTCGATAGCCGCCTCTTGCGCCTCATCGCGGCTGTCCTGCTTGCTGTTCCAGCCGCAATGCTGCTGGCGGCGGAACTAATAACAGGCGCCTATGCCATCGAGTTTCTGATGCCCGGCATGGGCGCTGCGTTGACCATTTCCGTGATGGTCACAGTGCTGGCGATGACGCTTGGAACGGGCGGTATGCGCTCGCTAAGCTGGATCAGTTCGGCGCAAGGCATCGCTGCCCTGATTGCCGTTCTGGTTCCGGTTACAGTGGTGGCCGTCATGCTGACCAATCTGCCATTACCGCAACTCAGTCACGGTCCGGTTCTGCGCAATGTGGGGCGATCGGAGGCCGCCATGGGTATGCCCCTTGTGCTTCCGCCAGCCCTTGCCTTTGATATGCCCAGTCAGATGTTACAGCCAATTGCCAAACGCTTTTCCGATGCGATGAGCAGTGTTGGACCGCTTGCATTCGTCATCACCATGCTAACGACGCTGGCTGGCGTCGCCTCGGCGCCGTGGCTGCTGACACGCGTCGCGGCGACGCCGGGCGTGTATGAGGCTCGCAAGTCATTGGGATGGGCCACGGTGATGTTTGGCATCTTGATGCTGACGCTTGCCTCGATCGCGGTGTTTATGCGTTCTTATGTGTTTGCAATTTTTTCCGGACCCAATGCCGGACAGGTCCCCGATTGGATCAACGCCCTTACCAGTCTAGGCACCATTGCGGCGGGAAGTGAGGGCGGGCGGCTGCAGATTTCAAACCTAGAGTTTGCCCGCGATGGGATTCTGTTCAGCTTGCCTGTGGCGGCAGGCTTGCCATCGGCAGCACTCTATCTGACGGCGGCGGGCGTGCTGGCGGCGGCCTTGGCAACGGCGGGGGCTTCGCTGGTCGCACTCGGCAGCTCGATTGCTGAAGACATCGGCAATGGTCTGTCATTCGATCCCCTGCCAGATAAATCGCGGCTCATAGTGGCGCGATCCGGTTTGGCTATTGCGGCCGTGGCCGGCGCTTGTCTGGCGGTGCTGGTGCCATCCGATCCCCTCAAACTTGTCTTGTGGGCCTTGGCCCTCACGGGTTCGGCTGCCTTTCCCATCCTGGTGCTTTCCATATGGTGGAAGCGGCTCAATGCATTCGGGGCCGTAGCGGGGCTGGTCAGTGGATTTGGTGTGGTGGCGCTCGCCATAGTTGCTGGTGAAACCGGGCAATCCGAAATCCAGAGCGCATTGTCGGGAGTATTTGGGATTCCGGCTGGCTTTGTGGCAGCGATTGCGGTTTCCCTGGTGACCCCAGCCCCTAGTAAGCATCTATTCGAATTTGTCCGCGATATCCGCGTGCCCGGCGGAGAAATCATCTATGATCGCGAGACGAGACTCGCCAAACGAAAAAAGACATGACAGCCCCTTAACGGCCCTCTAGCGGACTATTGTTCCAGATCATTGCGATCTTGGCAAAGATCGCGATTCTGCGGCGCAATCTGCTGCTTTAGGTGCCTGCAAGTGAGTGAGAAGATGATGGCCAGATTACTGTGAGCGATAAGACTGCAACGATCGCGATTGCCGACAAGAATCCTGTTGTTCGCAGCGGTCTATCTGAGTTACTGCGCCAGGACGGCAGGTTTCAGGTCGCACCGGCCGTCAGCTCTGGCGCGGCATTTATCGAACTCGTAAGCCAGATCAAAGTCGATGTCGGCCTCCTGGGCTGGTCACTACCCGATATGACGGGTGGCGAAGTGCTGAGTCAGCTTAAACGCCGGCAGGCTCCGGTGCGGGTGATAATCTACACCGGCGAACGGGCCTCCGATGTACTGCATCAGGCCATCAAAGGGGGCGCGCGCGGTTTTATCTCTAAGAGCGACGAGCCCGCCGTGCTCATGGAAACGCTTTCATCGGTTGCCCGCGGGCGGGTGTGTTTCCCCTATGTCGATATCGTCAATCTGGGGCGCGATCCCCTCGACGTGTTGACGGTGCGCGAGCGCGAGCTGCTGGCGGCACTGGCCAACGGTTGGTCGAACCTACAAATTGCAGCGCGAACCGGGATTTCCGAGAACACGGTCAAATATCATCTCAAGAATTTGTACGACAAACTGGGGGTTAAGAACCGGGCGATGGCGGTCGCCATGTTCGTTTCCAATTCTTCGGCCCGCTCGTAAGAAATTCAACTTGTTGCACTGCCATTTGTGGTCAATCCGGAAAAACATAACAAGCTGATATTTATATGAATTTTTAAATTTCCCCGGATGGAGGACGGGATGATGCCGGGCATGGGTAGGAGCCGGCCTACCCGGCGGTTTGAGGAACCTGTCCCAGTGGGTGTTGCAGCTCCCTAACAATCCCTTAATGCACGCAGCTGCGCAACATCGCGAAAGCCCATAGTTCACGCATCCATCGAGGGCTGCGTTACTGGCCGCATTCGAGCGGTTGCAGGCTGAAGCGGAACTGCTTGGCACACTCGCCGGGCCGCGACACGAGAACAATTGAGCCAAAGACTTTGAGGAGACGCCCACATGCTGGTCACACCGCACCTGTTCATTCCCGGCCCCACGACGATCCCCGAGGCCGTGCGATCGGCCATGGCAATCCCCATGGAAGACATGCGCAGCCCCGAGTTTCCTAAGTTCACGCTGCCGATTTTTGAAGACCTCAAGAAGGTCTTCAAGATGAAGGATGGCCGCGTTTTCATTTTCCCCTCGTCGGGCACCGGCGCCTGGGAATCAGCCATCACCAACACGCTTGCCGTTGGTGACAAGGTTCTGATGAGCCGCTTTGGCCAGTTCTCGCTGCTCTGGGTCGATATGGCCGAGCGCATGGGCCTCAAGGTCGTGCTGTGTGATGAAGAATGGGGCACGGGCGTTCCACTTGAAAAGTATGCCGACATCCTCGCCAAGGATACGGCCCACGAGATCAAAGCTGTATTCGCGACCCACAACGAAACCGCAACTGGCGTGTCGAGCGATATCGCTGGCGTGCGCAAGGCACTCGATGCCGCCAAGCATCCAGCACTGCTGATGGTTGACGGCGTGTCGTCGGTCGGTTCACTCGACATGCGCATGGGCGAATGGAAGGTCGATTGCTGCGTTTCGGGTTCGCAGAAGGGCTTTATGCTCCCAACGGGCCTGGGCATTCTCGCCGTCAGCCAGAAGGCACTCGATGCCAACAAGACCCTCAACGGCCGCATGAACCGTTGCTTCTTCTCGTTCGAAGACATGATCAAGACCAACGATCTCGGCTACTTCCCTTATACGCCGGCAACACAGCTGATCCGCGGCCTGCGCGCCTCGCTGGATCTGATCGCCGCTGAAGGCCTCGATAACGTGCTCACGCGCCATCACCGCATGGGTTCGGCCGTGCGCGCCGCCGTTGACGCCTGGGGCTTGAAGCTGTGCGCTAAAGAGCCGAAATGGCACTCCGACACGGTGTCGGCGATCCTGGTGCCGGAAGGCATTGACGCCAACAACGTGCTCAAGGCCGCTTACTACCGCTATAATACCTCGCTCGGAACTGGCCTCAATAAGGTTGCCGGCAAGGTGTTCCGCATCGGCCACTTGGGCGCTCTTGACGAGTACATGATCGGCGGCGTGCTGTTCGCGGTCGAGATGGCGTTGTTGGATTGTGGCGTCAACATCAAGGCCGGCTCTGGCACGGGCGCAGCGGCTGAATACTTCCGCAAGACCGCCACCAAATCCGCGACTTCGGCTTGAACTGAAGCAGGCGGCGTACCCTTGAGGCACGCCGCCTGTATCAAGATGCACTCCGCCTGACGGCTCCACTAGCAAATAGCTAGCGTCCCCAAAAAAACTGGTGCTCGCGCGCCGCGCTAACGCACCGCCCGGTACACGCCTCAAGTCTAGTAAAGGAAACAACATGAGCTACACGCTTTACCCTCTCCGCAAGCAGCGCCTGCAACGCTCGTACCTCGCCGTGCCGGGCTCCAACACGACCATGATCGACAAGGCGCTTGTGAGTGCCGCCGACTATGTATTCCTTGATTGCGAAGACGCCGTGGCCCCGCCCGACAAAGAGCAGGCACGCAAGAATATCATCCAGGCCCTGAACGACCTCGACTGGAAGGGCAATGGCAAGAGCGTGTCGGTTCGCATTAACGGCCTCGACACACACTATATGTATCGCGACGTCGTCGACATCATGGAACAAGCCGGCTCCAAGCTCGACACGATTCTGATACCGAAGGTTGGCGTTCCGGCCGACGTTTATACGGTTGAATGCATTGTCAGCCAGATTGAAGTCGCCAAGGGCCTCAAGAATCAGGTCGGCACTGAAGCCTTGATCGAGACTCCGCTCGGCATGGCCAACGTCGAAGCCATCGCCTCGGCCAACAGTCGTCTTGAATCGATGCACTTCGGTGTCGCCGACTACTCGGCATTCAACAAGGCGCGCACAGTGGTCATCGGCGGTTTAAACCCTGATTATCCCGGTGATCAGTGGCACTTCCCGATTTCACGTATGACTGTTGCTTGCCGTGCATTTGGTCTGCGCCCGATCGATGGCCCATTCGGCGATTTCTCGGATCCGGCTGGATACACCGCCGGTGCCCGCCGCGCAGCCGCACTCGGCGTCGAAGGCAAGTGGGCGATCCATCCTTCGCAGATCGAACTGGCCAACGAAGTGTTCTCGCCGACGGCCGCCGAAGTCTCGCGCGCCGAACGCATTCTCGTGGCACTCAAGGAAGCCGAAGCCCAGGGCAAGGGTGCGGCATCCCTCGACGGTAAGATGATTGATGCGGCGTCCGAAAAGATGGCCAATAATCTTCTTGCAACCAACGCCGCAATCAAAGCCGGTGAAGCAGCTCGCGCTAAGTCATAATTGAACCCCGTCAAATTGGAGGTCCGGGCATGGACATTCATGAGTATCAAGCAAAAGAACTTCTCGCGAAGTTCGGCGTCGCCATCCCGCGCGGCGGTCTTGCCTACAGCCCAGAACAGGCTGCTTACCGCGCCACGGAAATTGGTGGTTCGAAGTGGGTTGTGAAGGCGCAGATCCATTCGGGTGCACGCGGCAAGGCCGGCGGCATCAAGGTGTGCTCGAACGATCGCGAGATCGAAAGTGCTGCTGAAAGCCTGCTCGGCAAGAAGCTCGTCACACATCAGACGGGCCCGGCCGGCAAGCTGGTGTCGCGTCTCTACATCGAAGAAGCTTCTGACATCGACAAGGAAATCTACTTGTCCTTCGTTATGGATCGCGCTTCTGAGCGTATCGTCGTCGTGGCCTCGGCCGCCGGCGGTATGGACATCGAAGAAATCGCTGCCAGCCAGCCAGACACCATCATCAAGATCGCGGTTGATCCGGCTGTTGGCATGCAGGCTTTTCAGGCCCGCGAAGTGACCTTTGGCCTGGGTGTGGAACCGGAACTGGTACAGAAATTCGAGCGCACCATTTTGGGCGCCTATCGTGCCTTCCGCGACCTTGATGCCATCATGGTCGAGATCAATCCGCTGGTCATCACTAAGCAGAAGGGCGTCATCGCGCTCGATGCCAAGATGAGCTTTGACGAGAACGCTCTGTTCCGCCGTCCACACATTGCTGAACTGCGCGACAAGAGTCAGGAAGACAACCGCGAAACCTATGCCTCCGACCGCGGCTTGGCTTACGTCGGCCTAGATGGCGACATCGGCTGCATCGTCAACGGCGCGGGTCTCGCAATGGCCACACTCGACATGATCAAGCTGGCAGGTGGCGAGCCGGCCAACTTCCTCGACATCGGCGGCGGCGCATCTCCAGAACGTGTCACCAAGTCATTCAAGGCGGTTTTGCGCGACAAGAACGTGAAGGCCATTCTGGTCAACGTGTTTGCCGGTATCAACCGCTGCGACTGGGTTGCGAAGGGCGTCGTTGACGCCGTGCGCGAACTTGAGATCAAGATGCCTATCGTCGTGCGCTTGGCTGGCACCAACGTCGAAGAAGGCCGCAAGATCATCGACGAAAGCGGCTTGACCGTGATTTCGGCTGAAACCTTGGCAGACGCGGCGGCGAAATCCGTGGCTGCGGCTAAGAACGCCTGATCGGGAGAACGAGTAAAATGGCGATCTTTATCAACGAAAATACGCCCATCATCGTTCAGGGCTTCACTGGCCGCATCGGAACATTCCATGCCCAGGAAATGATCGATTACGGCACCAACGTGGTTGGCGGCGTGACTCCGGGCAAGGGTGGTTCGACCCATCTGGGCCGTCCGGTGTTCAACACCGTCAAGGGTGCAGTTAAGGAAACCGGTGCAGAAGCTTCCATCGTGTTTGTGCCACCGCCATTCGCGGCTGACAGCATCATGGAAGCGGCCGATGCCGGCATCAAATACTGCGTCTGCATCACCGATGGTATTCCAACCCAAGACATGATCCGTGTGAAGCGCTACTTCCGCCGCTATAAAAAGGAGCAGCGCATGATCATGACGGGCCCCAACTGCGCGGGCACCATCTCGCCAGGCAAGGCGATGCTCGGTATTATGCCGGGGCACATCTATCTGCCCGGGCGTGTTGGCATCGTCGGCCGCTCGGGCACGCTGGGCTACGAAGCTGCCGAACAGTTGAAGATGCTGGGAATTGGTGTCTCGACGTCGGTTGGCATTGGCGGTGATCCGATCAACGGCTCGTCGCATCGCGATATTCTCGAGCACTTCGAGAACGATCCCGATACCGATGCCGTGCTGATGATCGGCGAAATCGGCGGTCCGCAGGAGGCAGAAGCGGGCATGTGGGCCAAGGCCAACATGAAGAAGCCGGTTGTCGCTTACATCGCCGGGCTGTCGGCACCCAAGGGCCGGCGCATGGGCCACGCGGGCGCTATCGTTTCATCGTTCGGCGAAAGTGCGGCTGAGAAGGTTGAGATTCTCAAGGGTTGTGGCGTAACGATTGCGCCGACACCCTCGGAAATGGGCTCGACGATTGCCGCCGTTCTGGCCAAGCAAAAGGCGAAGTAGATTAGTCAATGCTCCCGGCGGGATCAATGCCTGCCGGGGGCAGACTTAGTTCAATAGGTTTCTGAGGAGAATGGGCCGATGCAACAGTCCGATGTGCCGGGAACTCAGAAGCTCGACGAGCACACACTTAGAGACGAGTTGAGGAGTTACCGGACTCAGATTCCGGATCAGCCCGGACTCAATCCCATTGTCAACGTCGCCTTCGGGTTGTCGCGCCGGCTCGAACAGGGTGGCATTTCGTTTGATGATTTGAAGGCTCTGGCCGGGCGCTTGATGGATCGCGCCGCCGTGCGCCGTGCCCTGCGCCTCAAAGAGCAAATCGGCTATGCCGACGACGCCACGACACTGGCTGAGTTCTCCAAGTTTGTGGCCGACACCGTTGGTGCTGATTCAAGCGATGATAAGGCCTTCTCGACCTTCAAAGAGCGCTGGTCGCGCGCCCGTTCAGGCATCGTCTTTACTGCGCATCCGACCTTCGGAGTATCTGATGAACTGACGCGCAAGATGATCGACATTGCGATGAAAGGAAGCGACACCGGCGAAAGCCTTGGCGCGGCTCATCGCCCCGATAATGGCATCACGCTCGAATACGAGCACAAGCGCGTATCGCACGCCATTCAAATGCTGCGTGATGCCTATGTGGATCTGCTGGGAACATTCTATTCCGTGGCCGCCGCTGGCTTTGGCGACAAGGCCTATAAGGTTCGCCCGAAGCTTGCAACCGTCGCATCCTGGGTCGGATATGATCTCGACGGCCGCACCGACATCAACTGGGCCTATTCGTTTGCGATCCGCCTGCGCGAAAAGCGCACGGCACTCCTCGATGTTCGCGAGCGCTTCCAAAAGTTGCGACCGATGTTCGGCGAAACGGGCGATGCATCACGCATCGTTCGTCAGATTATTGGCAAACTCGACCTGGCCGTCTCCGCCGTCGATCTTCAGGTGCGCACGCTCGAACAGGCTGGCAACGGTCAAGCGACACTGGCACAAGCTGCCAATGCCATTAGTCAGGGCGACGGCTACAACATGGTCTCGACCGAGCCTCTGGTTCAGTTGTTTGATCAATTGATGGACGTGTGCCCCAATGCGGCTGCCAAAAGCGCGCTGGCATCGTTGTCTGGGCTTGTTCAGGCCACGGGTCTAGGAAACTCGCACATCCATTTGCGCGTCAATGCCGTGCAGATCAACAACGCCTTCCGCGCGTTTGTGCATGAAAGCTGGACGGCCGACTTGACCGAACGTCAGGCTCTGGCTCGCATCGTCGAGATGATCCGCACGGTCAAACCCGAGACGGTCAACTTCGAAACGCTGGATCTCGAAACGGCGACGGCAATCCGCCAGTTCGCGCTTGCCGCACAGATCCGCAAGCACGTCGATCGCGATACGCCGATCCGCTATCTCATTGCCGAATGTGAGAGCCCGGCGACCATCCTGATTGCGATCTATTTCGCCAAATTGTTTGGCGTGCAGGATATCGTCGATATATCACCGCTGTTCGAGACGCCCGCAGCGCTGGAAACCGGCGCGCGCCTTATCGAGCGGTTGCTTGCTGAAGACGCCTACCGTGAATACGTGACTGGCCGCGGCCGTATTGCCATTCAGACGGGATATTCCGACGCGGGCCGCTTCATAGGCCAGATCGCTGGCGGCTTGGCGCATGAACGCCTGCAGCACGGCATCGCTGAAACGGTTCACAAGTCCGGGTTAAAGGGCGTCGAGACGCTGATCTTCTCGACCTTCGGCGAGAGCATGGGGCGCGGCACGCATCCTGGTAACATGCGCCGCAGGCTGCGCTATGTCATGTCAGGTGAATCGCGCTGGCGCTTCTTCCGTCACGGCCTGCCGCTGAAGCACGAGACAAGTTTCCAAGGCGGCGATGGCTACATGTATTTTGCCAATCGGGCGCTCGCGACGCGCGCACTGACCACGGTTGTTATGGACGGGCGTGATCCGGGCGCAGGCGAAGATCCATTCTACACCGACACCAACCTCAGCCTCGATTTCCAATTGCGTTTGCGGGGCTATCAGCAGGGACTATTCGCCCATCCCGGCTATAGGGCACTGCTGGGAGCCTTTGGTGCCAACTTGCTGTTCAAGACCGGATCGCGGCCAGTGAAGCGGCAGGGCGATCATGCTTCCGATCGCGGTGATCCGGCACGGATGCGCGCCATTCCCAACAATGCCATTCTGCAGCAGTTCGGCTATCTGGCAAACGTCGTTTCTGGCCTGGGCGCGGGCGTCGGCTCGGAGCGCGACCGGTTTGTTGAGCTGGCCAAGAACTCGCCGCGTTTGAAATCGCTGATCGAGATGATCGCACGTGCCAAGCAGTTGTCCAGCCTCAATGCCGTTGGTGCCAATGCCGTGATTTTCGATGCCGGCTTCTGGGCGTCGCGCGCGTCGTGGAGCCGTGAGCCGCATCTCGATGCTGCGTTCAAGATCCTGGCCAAGCGCTTGCTACCCGACACGCGTTCGCAGGCTATCAATGGTCTGGCGCATCACTTGCGTCTCGATGCAATCGAGCTGCATGGCATTCTGGAAGAAATCGGTTTGGAAGCGGGTAAAATTCCGGATGATCATCGCCTTGAACTCGATCTTCTGCAGGCCATTCGCCTGACGCTGATGATGCGCGTCTTTATTCTAGCGGCTCAATTGCCCCGTTTCACGGCGACCACCGAGACCACATACGACCAATTGTTCCAGCAGGCGTTGGCACTCGAAATTCCTGAAGTCATTTCTGTTATGCGCAAGGCATTTCCAAAGCGCACGGCTGGAGTACACGACGATTCGGAGTTCAACGAAAAGGCGACCTATCTGCCCAAGGGTATCGACGACTATGGCCGTATCGAAACGGAAATTCTCGAGCCCATGGAAAAATCGTACGAGTTCATTCGCGAGATCGGTACCGGAATTTCGCACCATTGGGGCGCATTCGGCTGATGTTGCAAAGCCGTAGGGCGGATTAGGCGTACGCCGTGCTGGCGGCACGCAAGAAATATGGCGCAGTAACCCGCCGCTTCCTGGCGATCGACCGGCGCAATACGCTGCCGCTATTGCTACGGTAACGCCGAGGCGGGGAGTGCGAACACCTCGCCTTCACTGTTTTCGGTGTCGAGCCACAGGAATGGCAAATCGGGATACTCTGCCTCCAGAAGCTCGCGACCGGTGCCAATTTCAACGATAAGCGCGCCGTCTGGCGTCAAGTGCTGGCGGGCTTCCTTCAAGATCCTGCGCACGATGTCGAGGCCATCGCAGCCCCCGGCGTGAGCCAGCACTGGCTCGGCGCGGTGTTCGGGCGGAAAATTGGCAATGGCATCGTCGCTGACATAGGGCGGGTTCGAGAGGATCAGGTCGTAGCGCTGACCTGCAAGCCCCATGAACACATCGCTTGCAACTACATTGATGCGCTCTGATAGCCCGTAATCGCCAACATTCTGGCGGGCAACGGCCAAGGCGTCATCGGAAATATCGGCGGCATCAATGTTGGCTTCTGGAAAGGTGTGAGCGGCGAGAATGGCGAGGCAGCCCGATCCCGTGCACAGATCGAGCGCGCGCCGCACGTCAGCCGGATCGGCAACCACCGCTGAGAGACTATTGCGCAGGAGTTCACAAATGAAGGATCGTGGCACGATCACGCGTTCGTCCACGTAAAAGCTGAGGCCCTGAATCCAAGCCTCCTTAACCAAATAGCAGGATGGCTTGCGCGTCGAAATGCGGGCCTCGAGAATCTTCTCGACTTGATGGCGCTCAGCCTTGGTCAGCCGGCAATCCAGCCACGGGTCGAGGCTGTCGATGGGAAGGTGCAAAATCTTCAGGATAAGAAATGCAGCTTCGTCGATGGGGCCTGTCGCGCCGTGTCCATAAACGAGGCCTGCTGCTTCGAAACGGCTGACGGCATAGCGAAGCCAATCGCGCAGGGTAACCAAGTCATCGATTGCGGTACCGGCGGATTGAGTGGTCATGGAAAATGTTCACTGGCAGGAAGGTGGCACGCGGTGTCATCAGAGGGCTGCCATTTTCTACACGCTTCCCACCCTCAGATCGAGCCCATCCTGTCGCAGCCGGGTAGCATCGCCGCATCCCACCTTTTTTACGCATTGGCGCTTGGCGAATTGAGCGCGAACGGCCAATATCGGGCATCAGCAAACACCAGCCAAACGCCCGGCATCCGAGGGCGCGCAACTATAAAAAAGCCAAATCCGGAGGGACCCTGCCCGTGACAGTGAAGTCTGACATCGAAATCGCCCGCGAAGCCAAGATGAAGCCCATCGGCGAAGTCGCCTCAAGAATCGGCGTTCCGGCGGAGGCTCTGCTGCAGTATGGTCCCTCAAAGGCGAAGATCAGCGCCAGCTTCATCGACAGCCTCAAGGATAAGCCGGACGGTAAACTCATCCTCGTAACCGCTATCAGCCCCACGCCAGCGGGCGAGGGTAAGACCACCACAACGGTAGGACTTGGCGACGGCCTTAATCGCATCGGCAAGAAGGCTATGATGTGCCTGCGCGAGCCCTCACTGGGGCCGTGCTTTGGCGTTAAGGGCGGTGCGGCTGGCGGCGGCTACGCCCAGGTTGTGCCGATGGAAGACATCAATCTTCATTTCACCGGCGACTTTCATGCCATCACCAGTGCTCACAACCTGTTGTCGGCGCTCATCGATAATCACATCTACTGGGGCAACAAGCTCGGCATCGACGCCCGCCGGGTCGAGTGGAAGCGCGTCGTCGACATGAACGACCGCGCGTTGCGCAATATCGTCAACTCGCTGGGCGGCACCGCCAATGGCTTCCCGCGTGAGGACGGCTTCGATATTACCGTCGCTTCCGAAGTCATGGCCATCCTGTGCCTGTCGATGGACCTGAAGGATCTCGAACGCCGCCTTGGCAACATCATTGTCGCCTATACTCGCGACAAGACACCGGTCCGTGCCCGCGATCTGAAGGGCGACGGCGCTATGACGGTGCTTCTCAAAGATGCACTGATGCCCAACATGGTGCAGACTCTGGAAAACAATCCCGTGTTTATCCACGGAGGTCCCTTCGCCAACATCGCACACGGCTGCAACTCAGTTCTTGCCACCAAGACCGCCCTGAAGCTCGCCGACTATGTGGTGACCGAAGCCGGATTCGGTGCGGACCTCGGTGCCGAGAAGTTTTTCAACATTAAGTGCCGCAAGGCCGGCCTGATGCCTGCCGCAACCGTGATCGTTGCCACAGTGCGCGCGCTCAAAATGCATGGCGGCGTTGCCAAGGAAGACCTCAAGAACGAGAACGTGGCGGCGCTGACCAAGGGGTGCGAGAACCTCAAGCGCCATATCGAGAACGTCAACAAGTTCGGCGTGCCCGCTGTTGTCGCCGTCAACCGCTTCATCACCGATACGGATGCGGAAATTCAAGAGGTTATGCGCGTTGCAGAAGCCATGGGCACACGCGCCTTCATGTGCACGCACTGGGCTGATGGCGGCAAGGGCACCGAAGCTCTGGCCCATCACGTTGTCAGCCTTATTGGCGAGGGCAAGGCCAACTTCAAGCCGCTCTATCCTGATGACATGCTGTTGCGCGACAAGGTGAAGACCATCGCGACGCAGATTTATCACGCGAGCGACATCTCGTGCGACGGCTCCATTGAGGCTCGCTTCAAGGAACTGGAAGCTGGTGGCTTTGGCCACTTGCCTGTATGCATGGCCAAGACGCAGTATTCGTTCTCGACCGATGCATCAAAGCGCGGTGCCCCATCGGGGCACATTGTTCCTGTGCGCGAGCTGCGGCTTGCCGCTGGTGCAGAATTCGTTGTTGTCGTCACAGGCGACGTGATGACCATGCCCGGCCTGCCCAAGGTACCCTCAGCCGATTCAATACGTCTCAATGATCAAGGGCAGATTGAAGGGTTGTTCTAGAGGCACGCCAACTCGGGATCGCATTCTAATAGGGAAGGGGCAGGCTCAACGGCCTGCCCTTTCTTGTTTGCTTCCCTGTCTGCAAGTATCTCCAGCATGGTGCCGTTCAAGTCCGCTTGCGGCCCGTGAACATGGACTTGACGAGGTTTTCACCATGTTCGAAGCTAGCGAGGATGACGCCAAGAACGTGGAGCGCGATTAAGACGAGCGTAAAGTTGGCGAGCGCTTCATGGACTTCTTCCATCGCATTCGAGCCCCAATAGGCGTCGGTCGTCATGAGGATGCCGGTTACAGATAGGCCAATCAACGCGGAAATCAGAGCCAGGATCATCATGCCGCCGGCTGGATTGTGTCCCAGATGGCGTGGAGCTTCCAAACGCGCGCTTTGTTTCAAGAACGTTGCAACCGCTCGCGGGCCTTTAACGAAATGCGAGAACCTCGCGTAGCGTGGACCAGCTACCCCCCACACGATCCTGGCAGCAACCAGGCCAGCGATTGCGTAACCTGCCCATAGATGCAGCCACTCGATCTCATCGCCGGTCAGAAATGCGATCGCGAAAAGTGTGACGAGGCTCCAGTGAACGGCACGAACAAATGGGTCCCAGACTTTCACCGTTGCCGGCGGCGCGAGGCCGCCGGCCGTTTCTGAGCGTTCAAATTGCTCCATGGCACTTAGCTCTTCTTTTCGGGTGTTTTCCAATCGGTGCCGGCGGGGTTGCCGGTCGCCGGATCGATGAAGAACTCAATACGCTTGCCATCCGTGTCGCGAGCGTAGAT
>JBEBJD010000313.1:0-6028 GCA_040080075.1 Hyphomicrobium sp.
TCGCCCATGGACTAGCTCCGTATGGAACACCCCAAGTGTACCCCGCCAAGCACTCCTCAAACAAGCCGCTTTCGTCCGCAGAACCGTTGGATAACCCGCCCTAATGCGCCTCGTCCCAATTCGCCGCTGCTTTGGCATCGACATGAATCGGAACCGACAGTTTCACGGCAGGCTCGGCGGCACCTTCCATGATGCCGCGTGCGAGTTTGATGAGATGCCCGGACTCTTCCGTTTTCACCTCAAAAATCAGTTCATCGTGAACCTGAAGCAACATACGTGCCGAACGAATCTGTGCCGCGTGCAGCGCACCCGGCATGCGGATCATGGCGCGGCGGATGATGTCGGCGGCCGATCCCTGGATGGGCGCGTTGATGGCCGCACGCTCTAGGAACCCGCGCATCGACGGGTTTTTGGTGTTGATCTCGGGGTAATGAATGCGCCGCCCGAAAATTGTTTCCACATAACCTTTGTCGTGCGCGAACTTCTTGGTGTCCTCTATGTAGTCGCGGATGCCCGGGAAGCGCTGGAAATAGGTCTTGATGTAGGTGCCTGCGTCCTCGCGCGATATGCCGAGCTGATTGGCGAGCCCGAATGCCGAGATGCCGTAGATGATGCCGAAGTTGATGGCCTTGGCGCGGCGGCGTATGTCACTGGTCATTTGAGCCATGGGCACGCCGAACATTTCCGATGCTGTCATGGCGTGAATGTCGAGCCCATCGGCGAATGCCTTTTTCAACTGCGGAATATCGGCCATGTGCGCGAGCACACGCAGCTCGATCTGACTATAGTCGGCTGAGACCAGCGTCAGCCCCGGCTCAGCAATAAAGGCGGTGCGGATTTCACGGCCTTCTTTGGTCCGCACGGGAATGTTTTGCAAGTTGGGGTCGGACGAGGCAAGCCGCCCGGTGGTCGTGGCCGCCATGGCGTAACTGGTATGAATGCGGCCCGTGGTCTGGCCGATAAAAGTGGGGAGCGCATCGGTATAGGTCGAGCGCAGCTTTGTGAGCTGGCGCCACTCAAGCATCTTGTTTACCAAGCGGCGCGCGTCATCGGGCAGATCTTCGTTACTCGCCAGATCATCGAGCAGGCCAGCGCGTGTTTCCCATTGTCCGGTTTTTGTCTTCTTGCCGCCAGGCAATTTCAAAACATCAAACAGGAATTCGCCCAACTGTTTGGGCGAGGCCAGATTGAACTTCTGTCCAGCAAGCTGATAAACTTCGTCTTCCAATTGCGCCGCCCGTTGCGCGAACGTGCCCGACAGGCGCACCAGAATGGCTTTGTCGACTTTGATGCCGGCCTTCTCCATCTCGACGATGACCGGCACAAGCGGCCGCTCCAGCGTCTCATAGACGGTCGTCATGTGCTCGGCGGCGAGACGCGGCTTCAATTTCATCCACAGCCGCAGCGTGACATCGGCATCTTCGGCCGCGTATTCAGTGGCCTTTTCGATGGGCACGCCTGCGAACGTCTTGTCAGATCTCTTGGCGCCTGCCGCGTGCCCGATAACCTGATCAAAGGAGATGCAGGCATGCCCAAGGTGGCGCAGCGAGAGATCGTCCATGCCGTGCCCACCGCGCCCGCCGTCAAGCACATATGACAACAGCATGGTGTCGTCGAGTGCTGCGATGCCAATGCCATGTTGAGCCAGCACAAGCGCGTCGAATTTCAGATTCTGGCCGATTTTCAAGACGGTCGCATCTTCGAGCAGTGGCTTCAAAAGATCGAGCGCCGCCCTGATAGGCACTTGTCCCGGCAGCAATCCACCACCGCCGCCGAACAGATCGCCAGCGCCCGCCGCATGCCCCACGGGAACATAGCAGGCCTTGCCCGGCTGTGTGGCAAGCGAGAAGCCGACAAGACCGGCTTCAATGGCATCTAGCCCCGTCGTCTCGGTGTCGAAGGCAAAGCGCCCGGCTTCGCGGGCATCGGCAATCCAAGTTTCGAGGCGGGCAAGTGTTGAGACAGTCTCATAAGCCTCGCGCTTGAAGGGCAGCCCCTGTAGCGCCGCGGTTTGATAGGCCACAGCAGACGCTGGCGACCCAGCACCGGAGCTTTCTGCAGCAGCACCACGGCCATGATCGCGAGCGGCCCTGACGGCGCTGGCTGCGAATTCGCCGGCAATTGGTCCAGCCCCTCGCTCAATCGCTGGAACTTCCGCGCCCAGGCTGGCAGCTATACGCTTGGTTAGTGTGTTGAATTCCATCAATTGCAAAAATGCCAGAAGCGGTTCTGGAATGGGCTCTTTGACGCCGAACGCATCGACGGCAACCACCCCCGGAACATCGTCTTTTAATCGCACCAGTTCACGCGAGATGCGCGCTTGATCGGCAAACTCGATGAGTTTTTCGCGCCGCTTGGGCTGCTTGATTTCTCCCGCCCGCGCCAGTAAGCTATCGAGATCGCCATACTCGTTGATGAGTTCGGCAGCCGTTTTGATGCCGATTCCAGGCACGCCTGGCACGTTATCGACGCTATCTCCGGCGAGCGACTGCACATCGACCACCTTATCGGGTGGCACGCCGAATTTTTCCATTACTTCGTCGCGGCCGATGCGCTTACTCTTCATGCCGTCGAACATGGTGACGCCGGGGCGCACCAGCTGCATCAGATCTTTGTCGGATGAAATAATGGTGACATCACCGCCGTGGGCCACCACGTCGCGGGCGTAAGTCGCAATGAGATCGTCGGCCTCATAGCCGTCGAGTTCAATCGAGGCGACATTGAAGGCCTTGACCGCATCGCGGATCAGCGGGAACTGCGGAATAAGCTCTTCGGGTGCGGGTGGCCGGTTGGCTTTATATTTGCCGTATATTTTATTGCGGAACGTTTCGCGGCCGGCATCGAAGATGACCGCCAGATGCGTTGGCGCTTCCGAGGCCTTGCTCTCGCGAAGCAGTTTCCACAGCATGTTGCAAAAGCCGGCTACGGCGCCCACGGGAAGTCCATCGGACGGCCGCGTCAACGGCGGCAGAGCATGAAAGGCGCGGAAAATATAACCAGATCCATCGATCAAATAGACATGACTGCCCTTAACGATAGGGGTTGCCTCACCATCAGGCACAGTGGAGGTGCGTCCGGAAGCTTCTGGGTCTTTGGATATATTGCTGGTCATGGGCCGAACTATAGGCGGTCTCTCCGGCCAGGTCAGCATCAACACGAACCATACTGTGGATGCGCAATGACATACATGCCGTGGAGCGGCCGCAACGACGGCGGCCACACCACGGCCAACACTATCAGGCGGCTTCTGGCATCGTCGCCGACGTGATCCGCTTGAGCCCGGAATTGAGGTCCTGACGCTGTTTGGCGCTGAGACCACATACCAGATCGCCTTCTACTCTCTGCGCCACCGGAGAGGCCCGATCGAGTTCTTTGCGGCCCAATTCGGTCAGGCGAATAGCATACATGCGTGCGTCGCGGCGCGACCGGCGGCGTGTCAGCCATCCGCGCGTCACTAGCCGCTTGACAATATCGGCCATGGTTGAGCGGTCGATGCCGGTCTTTTCGCAGATCAGATTCTGGCTGAGATTTTCCTGCCCTTCGACGATCGACAGCACAATAAACTGCCGCACAGTCAGTGTCTGTTCGCCGAGCGCCTTGGCAAACAACTCCTCCGCACGCTGTCCTGCCCGGTGAAGCAGATGGATCGTACTGCCAGTGACGTCAAATATATTTAGATTGCCCACCACTTAACTCCATTATGCTGGCGTTGCATGTCCCTTACGGGCGGTAGGACGCCGCCAGACGGCGAGCGAACCAATGGTGTGCTTAGTATATTGATCATATGCTTAAGGCTTGACCTTTTGCGACGCGAACTTGACTATTGGCGCACGCACCATTGTTTTGTCAGGTTTGAAAAACTGTTTTGCCGCCATTGCGATGCTGACGGCCCCAGTTTTTGAAGATGTAGATCATGCAGCCGGTCCCTCCTGTCATCAGCGCCAAGGTCTTCGCGGGATTCGAGGCGTTTCTCGAAGCTAGAGGGGCCGCCCTGGCGCCGTTACTGCCGGCCACCGGCATCCATCCTTCAAGTTTGGTGGAATGCGACGCTGATCTGTCATTGACCCAAGTTTCGTCTCTGTTCGAACTTGCTGCCCAAGAAACACAAGATCCGTGTCTGGGACTGCATTGGGCCGAAGCCTATACTCCGGGCGCTACCGGTGCTTTTGGCTATTTGATATTGAATGCAGCCACCTTGCGTAAGGCGATGCAGGCGATCGCACGCTATCTGTGCCTCATCGTGCATCCATCAATGGTCAGCTATGAGGAAGGCCCAGACCACGGCGTATTGCGCTGGCACCTCACATCATTGACGTCCAGTTCGACCACGCAATATGTCGGATTTTCCGTGGCGGCAGCAGTCTTGCGATTGCGCTTCGTGGCCGGCCAGGCCTGGTCGCCGCTCAGGGTTGAGCTTGCGCATCGCGAATTGCCGTGCTCCGCCACGGCTCGGCGCATTTTCGGGGCAAATGTCCGCTACAATGCGTCCGTAAATGCTGTCTATGCCGATAAGGCAAGCCTGGACCGCAAATCCTCCAGTAGCGACAAACGACTGTTCGAAGTGATTGAGAAGCTTGGCGAGCACCTCTTGTCCCAGCGATCAGCTTCATCAGATTTTGTCAGCCAATGCCAGAAAGCAATCATCGCCAGCCTCAATCATGGCGAGGCCACTTTGGAAACCACGGCGGAGTACCTTGGTGTCACGGCACGCTCAGTACAGACGAAACTTTCCCAATTCGGCACTACATTTGACGCTCTGCTACAGGATACTCGCAAGGAACTGGCCATTGGCTACCTGCGCGAATCGGACCTCACTCTAACCGACATAGCCATGCTGCTCGGATTTTCGGAATTATCGGCATTTTCCCGTGCCACCCAGCGCTGGTTTGGCATGCCACCAAGGGTCTACCGGCAGGAACTGAGGCGCATGGCCACCGGATCGCCGGCCTGACAGGCC
Organism: Hyphomicrobium sp.; assembly: GCA_040080075.1. Lineage (GTDB taxonomy): Bacteria > Pseudomonadota > Alphaproteobacteria > Rhizobiales > Hyphomicrobiaceae > JANNFX01. The sequence continues at coordinate 4,958 of JBEBJD010000313.1, forward strand.
GTATGTCCCCTTAAGTTGCCCATTTGCGAGCCGTGCGCGAATGAGCTATCACACCGCTGGCCGAAACCGCCCGCAACGTTGCGGTTTCACCTCAGGCACCCGTAGCTCAGCTGGATAGAGCGTTGGATTCCGAATCCAAAGGCCGCAGGTTCGAATCCTGCCGGGTGCGCCATACTTGAATTGTCGTTTGAAAAGTCCTGCAAAGCCGCGAAAAGCTTGGTGATTTGGGGGGCGAAGCCCTCCAGAAACCGCGTATTGCACCCGACCACCAAACAGGAGACGGAGCATCTTTCTGCGGTGCTCGATACGGCCAGACTCCCATAGAATCCGGGGGTTTGAGAGGTAGGCAAACGAGGTTCGAAAACTTTCATCGAAGCTCTTCTTCGGACGGCCCACAGAGGCGCATTTTTCCGTCAGCAGATTCTTCTGATCCTGCAGCTTCTGGAGCTGCGCCTCATAAGCGGTCCAACTGAGACAAGGATGGTCAGTCGGCGTGTGCCTTCGTGCGCACCGGTCGCGCCGAGATGCGGGGCAACCATTGCTGCGGTGCACCTCGATTGGTGCCAATTTCGGCAACGAGTGGCTGCGTCCGGGCTCACATCGAGCATCCGCCAATGTCCCTGCGGCCGGGTGAGGCTGACCCTGGCTGCGTGAAAAGGGCGAGTCGGGTATGATTCTCCTCGCGATTTGTGGGGGGCGGCCGATGAAGTGGTTCATTGAAGGGGCGGATCGAAATCAGTCCACGTTGTTGCCGGAAAGCCTCGATGACTGGGTCGACGAGAGCAATCCTTTTCGCGTGGTCGATGCTTTCGTCGACGCGCTCCACCTGGCCGAATTGGGCTTCAAAGACGTCGAGCCGGCGCTCACCGGAAGGCCCGGCTATCACCCCGCGCCACTCCTGAATCTCTACATCTACGGCTACCTCAACCGCATCCAGTCGAGCCAGCGGCTCGAGCGCGAGGCCCGGCGCAATCTGGAAGTGATCTGGCTCCTCCAGCGGCTCGCGCACGACGACCAGACGATCGCCGACTTCCGCAAGGACAACGGTCTCGCAATCAATCACGTCTGCGC
>JBEBJD010000241.1:0-25608 GCA_040080075.1 Hyphomicrobium sp.
AATGCAGTTCAAATGATTTGCGCATTTCCACAATCTGCTGGAGTATTTGGGTGCCGGTATCATATCAATCCGCGTGATCGCATAGAAGCAAAATATATACGCTCACTTGCAAATAGAGAAATAAAGGAAGGAACGCCGGAGATGTTCAAGCTTCGCACTTTGCGGCGCGGCCTGTCGCTGATCGCTTGCGGTGTTTCGCTTTCGGCCCCGGCCACTGCCGCGGAATCAGACGTATGGCCGTCGATCCGCGCAGAGGTGTTTGGCACGCGTGCCATTCAAGACAGCGCGGCGGTTTTTGATCTTTATGCTCCCGCTCAGGCCGCGGACGCAGCCCTCATTCCAATCTCTATTCGTTTTTCGCCGGAAACGGCCGGCCGCGCCACAAAAGTCACTCTTATCATAGACCGCAACCCGTCTCCTATTGCTGCAGTCATTCACTTCGGAACGGCCTATCGCAATGGTCCCAATATTGGCGAACGTGTGATCTCTACACGCATCCGCGTTGACAGCTTCTCCCAGGTGCGTGCCGTGCTCGAAACAGATGACGGCAAATTACATATGGCGGCAAAGTTCGTCGCCGGTGCTGGAGGGTGTTCTGCATTGCCATCCAAGGATATGGATGTGGCGCTTGCCAACCTCGGCACCGTCAAAATAAAGTCTGTGACAAGCGATGTGCACGACCCCATGTGGCGCGAAGGCGTCGTCATGATCCGGCATCCAAATTTCACCGGCATGCAGATGAACCCAAAAACAGGCGCATTTACGCCCGCGCGGTTTGTCGACATGCTCGACATCAACAGGGGTCGCCAATTGCTGCTCCGGATTGAAGGCGGCATATCCATTTCAGAAGACCCCAACTTCCGTTTCAGCTTTGCTGGGCAAGGCGAGGACAAACTGACCGTCAGCGGTTCGGACAGTGACAGCACTAAATTTTCTGGTGAGGAGACTGCGTCTGGATCTTGACCTTTCTAATTCGTAATGGCGTCCCGGCGCCCTGCCCTCGACGTAGAGCTCAAGCATTCTGATTGGCACAGGACCTCCGCATGCCTTCGCTTCGATGCCGCCTCTTCACTTTTCCCTCTGCAAAGCCTTTGTTGATGTTCTTGGCGTTACTTTGGGGGGCCTTCCCAGCCGCCGCCGGGGACAGCAACACTTCAGCGGAGTGCCAGTCCGATGCCATGATCGTGTTCGATGCCTCGGGCTCGATGGGGACCACGGATCGCTCGCTCAAAGTTCCACACATCGCACGCGTCAAACAGTCGATGGCGCGCGTGATCCCCGAAGTAGCGCCGCTGCGGCGGCTGGGACTTATTGTTTACGGAGAGGGCGAGTACAATGACTGTAATGCCATCGAACTGCGGCTAAGGCCCACCGCCGGCGCTGCTAGAACTCTGTTACATGCTGTGGAAGACATCAACCCTCGAGGGCGCACGCCGCTGACCCAGTCCGTGCGTCTGGCCGCCGAAACACTAAACTACAAAGCGCAGGAAGCGACTGTCGTCCTGTTGACCGATGGAGAAGAAACCTGCGGCGGTGACCCTTGCAAATTGGCGGCTGAGCTCAAAACGACAGCCCGCAACTTGACCATTCACGTTATCGGGTACCGTACGGAAACCAGCGGTTATTTCACGACGCGCTGCATGGCAGACATGACCGGCGGCCAATACCTATCCGTGTCGACGGAGGAGGAACTCGTCAATGCGCTGCGCAAAACATTGGGCTGCCCCAACGTATCATATCTGGCTCCAGAGCCTACCGCCGGAATGAGACAGCGCTATGCGTGCAGCACAAAGTGAGGACAGCTGATTGGGCCAACGCACTTTCGGCCCATTGTCGCGGGTCCAACGCGCCAGCCCCATCTCGTGAACTCCGGCCGAAGGCCTTCACCGGGGCAACGGTCCAAAAGCTAATCGCTTCTCGCAAGACGCAACAGATCTTCCGCCAGAAGATCCAGACCTTCAACGCCATCACTATTGGTCAACAGCGTCACAGAAATCCATTCCGATCCTCCTGACCGCCGCGCAATGGCGTTGCACGATGTGTATCCGGCAACGGACCCGGTATGACTGTATATGTTCCACCCAGACTGTTCGGCAATAACCCAACCCATGCCATACGACGTGGTTGGCGCGATACGGCCGCCCTCTTTAAACATTTCGTTCAGCATGGCGGGCGATAAAATTTTACCGCTCATTAGTGCGGCGTCCCATTTGAGTAAGTCCGGTGCCGTGCTGACAATATCGCCGCTCCCTTTGAGCCAGTCTGATTCGGCAAACGCTGGCCTGCGCTTAAAAGCTGGCTTGGCAATGGATGACGCGTCTGCAGCGTCGCCTGCGAATCCTGTCGCCACCATTTCCGCTCGCGGAAAAAGTGTGGACGTGAGGATTTGCCGATAGTTTGTCGTGCCGCCTTGTCCCGGGATGCTCAAAGATTCGATGGCCTCAGCTGCCAAAAAATAGCTGGTGTTGCTGTATTCAAAAGAGTTTGGCCAGCCTGACGGCGACTGCGCCTTGATCGCGGTCAGCAGGTGGCCAGCATCTACTTTTCCCCACGGGTTGGTGCCAATGGGCGGACGCCGGGTAAAATTTGGAAGATTGGACGTCATGTTGAGCAAGCTGCGCAGCGTGATTGGGTTCTGACCCGCAACCGTCCAAGCCTCAACGCCGGGAAAAAGATCGGCGCCGGCAATATCCAGCGTCAGGGTCTTGCCAGAAAAGGTCGACACGGCTCCCGCCTCGACCAACTCCAAAACGGCGGCGGCCGTGAACTGCTTGGTGAGGGATCCGATGCGATAGCGCGTATCCGCCTTGGCAGGCTCACCGGGCGCGGCTTCGCCAAAACCCTCAACCATTACAGGCTCGCCCTGAATGCCAATGGCTACGCTCAAGCCCGGCGCCTGTGGCGTGGTTCCCTCTCCTCCTGGCCGCAAAGCCCTTTCGATCAACCCCCGGGCCTGTGCGCGCTCATCATCCGTCAAACTACCGGCCACGGCGAGTTTAGGCCAAAGTAACCCGGCCATCAGGCCTACTAGAATTACACGCGCGTAAGTCATCTCCGCCTCTGATGTCCGGGCAGCGTTGGCCCAATTGCAGCGCGCGAACCACGCATTGTCAATCGTCAACTGCCGCATCTGATCGTCTAGCCGACAACTTGCTTGCAAATGCGCCGGCGAGCCCTGGCGGTCTATGCGCGGTCTTTGTTCATCGGCAAGGCTACAGCGGCGAATGCGCAGCTTTTTAAAGACCGGGAATTCTTCCTCTTTTTCCCTTGCGCCTGCCGTCTTAGTGAGTGGCTTAACACTAGCTCCTTGGAGAACTACGAATGGTCAGACGCTTTGCATTCCTTGCTGCCCTATTGGCGCTTGTCCCGCTGCCTGTCTCGGCCCATGGCCCCAGCCGCCAAAAGGTGATCGAGATCATCGAAATAAATGCACCAGCCGACAAAGTCTGGGCCGTCGTCAGCAACTACAAGGACATGACCTGGCATCCCGATATTGCGAAGTCGGAAGCCATGGACGGATATGAGCCTGAAAAGACCAAACGCACGCTGACTTTCAAGACCGGCGGTGTCGTCACCGACAAGGTCATGGCCTATACGCCCGAAACAAAATATTTTTCATTTATGACCGACGAAGTTGACCTGAAGACCATGCCGGTTTCCGGGTACTCGTCCTATTTCACGCTTACGGATATGGGCGGCAAGACCAAGGTGGAGTGGAAAGGTGCGTTCTACCGAGGCTATGTCAATAACGATCCGCCGCCGGAGCTATCCGATGCCGCTGCTATCGCGGCCGTGACCGCTTATCAGAAAAGGGGCCTCGAAGCCCTGAAAGCCAAGATCGAGGCGGCACCCTGAGCAAGTACCTCAACGGGCTGCGCTCACTCCGGACGTTAAACAGTCCAGCTTTAGCAGTTCTTTGTTATGTGCTGACTGTCGCGACGGGGCTGTTTTGGTATGGAGCGTGCAGCGCGGTCTTGAGCGGAAGCGCAAAAACGCGCACAGCTACGGGGGTGCGCGAGGCTTTCGTCACCAGCCAGCTCGCCGATGCGCTGAGTATTATCGATCTCGCCAGCATGAAAAGCGTGGCCGAGGTGAAGATCAGCGGCCGTCCGGCAGGTATCGCAGTGGCTCCTGGCGGCAAACACGCCTATGTGACGTCGCCCGAGAGCAAAGAGCTGATCATCATCGATACCGCCAGGCGCGCAATCGTCCGCCGGTTGCAAGTGGGCAGAGGTCCGCTCGGCATTGCATACAGCCCCAAAGACAACCGCGTGTGGATCGCAGACTGGTACGATCACAAGATCTTGGTGCGCGATGGTGACACCGGGGAAACTCTTGGCGAAGTAGCGGTTGGCAAATCGCCCTCAGGCGTTGCCGTCACGCCCGATGGCCGGTACGTCTTATCCGCGGATCGCGACAGCAATTCCGTTTCCATTATCGATGCGTCAACGCTGAAAGTTACCGGTACAGTCACAGCAGGCGGTCACCCTTTCGGTATCACCATCGATGACACGGGCACCCGCGCCTATACGGCCAATGTCACCAGCAACGATGTCAGCGTCATCGATATTGCGGCCCAGAAACTCACCAGCACGGTGCAGGTTGGTTCACGGCCTTATGGCGTCGCCCTGGCACAAGACCGGGCATTCGTGACCAATCAGGCAGCTGGCACGGTCAGCGTTATCGATCTCGCATCACTTGGCGTTATTGCTACGATCCCTGTTGGCTCTTACCCAGAGGGGATCGCCGCCAGTACGGACCAACGCTTCGTCTATGTGGCATGCTGGGACGACAACACTTTGCAACGGATTGACGCCAAGACGTTGGAGGTCACTGCCACAGCGTCCACCGCTGAAGGCCCGCGCGCGTTCGGACAATTTTTGCAGTAAGAATTGACATGAACGGGGGCGGCTTGTGCAGCCGCCCGCAAACACTCAATTGAGCAACTGTGAGTTAGTGCCCCGAACACAGCTCTTGCTGGCTGCCATAGCTCTTAAACGACGTGATCGCTGCCCGAACGATCACGCCGGCTCTCGGAACGAGTGCCGGTCCTATCGCGCAGACAAAACACACCAACGGTCATATCTTGTGGCCGTAGGTATTACTGAACGGCGACTTTCTGTCCGTCCGGCCCCATGGCTTCGCCGCCTTTGAGATCGCCGCAATTTTCGCCCAGGTACTTACCGTCCTGAGTAATCGTCCGGTTGATCACGACCGTCGTCGCGGCAGCCTGCTTTGCCATCTCTTCCGGCATGCCTTTCATCTTGTCCATGTTGCCAGATGTTTTGCTGGTAATCTTGACCAGAAACGCACTCTTAAAGTCGCCCGTCATATCGGTATGGCTGGTGACATTGCGCCCATTGAACTTGCAAACATAATCGACGGCCGTACCAGTATCCGTTTTCTTGATGTCATAGCTCTCGCACGACGCTTTGTGTTCCACGATGCTGGACTTAACGGTCGTGGCCTCCATCGTAGCATCGATGCACATTTTGAGCGTGTAGACTTTGGGCCCTTTGCCCTCGTCCATTGTGGTCGTCATATCCCACAGCCCGGCCTTGCGCTCAGGGAGGCTGGGCGCATCATCGGCATAGCAATTGGGAGATCCCATCAAACCAAGCGCAAGGGCACTGCACTGAACCATACGTAACATATATACTGTCATGACTACTCCAGTTGATAGTTGATACGTCCAAACGCCTTCCGGTTAAGGGACGACGTCGAATGTCTTGGGGTCGAATGAATAGCGCGGCATCTGAATGAAGTTGCCGTCTTCCATCTTGGGTATTTTGTGCAGCCGCACGCCACCGACGCTGATTTTGCCGTCCTTCTCGTTGAGCCAGAAATCGATGTCGTAGTACTGATCGTTTGTGCCTTGCTTGCGGAAGTCGGTGCAGGCAAAATAACGGCCGTCGTCCTTGAGCTTTCGGACCGGCTGATGAATGCCGACGAAATCCATGTCAATGTCTTCGCCGGTTTGATCGTCTTTCAGTTTGTAGCTGCCGCCATTTTTTGCCTTTTCAGCGGCTATGAATTCATGAAGAGCGCTCATAACTTCCCAACTGCGCTTGGTTTCACTTTCTCCAGGATGCTCGGAAGCGGGGATCCACCACCAGGGCTTAGGTAGCCGCGTGATCATGGTCCAGGTATTGCCTTCCTTGCGCGGTGCCTTGTAGACGCGGACATCAACCATCGACAACTTGCCGGCCTTCGGCTTCACCCAGAAATCGATCTGGTACTTCTTGGCGGCATCTTCAGGCGCAGAAAAGTTGACGTTGGGAAAGAAGCCGTAGCCATGCAGCGTGCGCACAAAATCGACGCCGTTGAACTTGAGCTTCAGCGTTTGCCCCATCATGGCGTCGTTGACGGCATAGAGCCCATCAGTCTTGGCGGAGGCTTCGGTGATGACACCTTCAATAAAGGATTTCACGTCTTCCGGCGTGAACGCCCCCATGTCATCGCCTGTCGCCCCGCTGTCAGCTGCCGCGTACGTCTCGCGCGCCTTCATCAGATTACCGGCTGGATCCTTCAGAAAGGTGGTCTTCGAACCCTCGTTGCCAAAGCAGTAAATTTTGCCGTCGGTATCGGTCCACGTGATCTTGCAATCAGTCTTGTGACGTTTGCCCTCGGCCAGCCCCATGGCGCAGGTGCCGCCGAATTCAGGTTCGGCTGCGATGGCCGCAGTGGTGCCGACACCGGGCAACCAATCCGCGGCCGTAGCGCATAGCATGATGAGGGCCACACCCGCCGCAGTGGCCCAACGCCGGATGCCGTGCCCGGGCATCGCTCCCCTGACTTCAGATTGATCTCTCATGGCGGCCACTCCCTCGAAAATTCAATTAAGACGATGCAACATTGCAATTCGAGAGTGCGTTTCAGCGTTTTTTTGGTCTGTAACTTGGCTCACACACAGCCTGGACTTAAACCTCCCGGCACAATCGGAACGGCCAGCAGGTTTGTTGACTAACCCGTTGGCCACACAGTGTTACAGCTAGGGACAACACACCAGTGGGGGCCTTCGCAGAAACCAAAAATCGGGAACTTTTCCCGGCCCAACTTCTCGTTTGATGACTGAACCTAAGGCATCACCTGAACACCCCATGGCAATCGGCCGACGGGGACGGACTTGATCGGCTTCAAGCTAGCGACATCGATGATCGTCATGTCGTTGGTCAGCCCATTAGCGACATAAAGTTTCTGACCATTGGGATGCATGGCAAGATGCCACGGCCGCTGGCCGAGGATGATATAGCGGTCGATTTCGTAAGTGCTGGTGTTGACCACGGCGACGCGGTTGGCATGACTGAGCGCGATGAATGCCAGCCTACCATCGAGCGAAAACTGCACGCCGATCGGTTGGATCAAATCCTCATCGACACCTGGGATCGTGAAACCAAATTTCTTGGTGATCTCAAATGTCTTGCCATCAATGACGGCGACAGTTCCGCCGATTTCCGACGTCACCCAAACGTGCTTTCCGTCCGGCTCCCATTCTGCCACTCGCGGACGTGTATCGACCAGAATGTTGGCCAGTACCTTCAAGTCCTTGTTGTCGATCACGTGAGCCATGCTGGTCGCCTCGGACGTTGCGACCGTAATTCGGTTGTCGGGGCTGACCCCCATCCCTTCGGGCTCGATACCAACTCCAATTTCGGCCAGCACATTGCCCGTCTTTGTTTCGAGGACGGTGACTATGCCGTCATCTTCGTTGGCGACGTAGACGCGCTCTCCGCTGGGATCGATGTCGAGCAACTCCGGATCGGGGCCCGACGGCAGCGTGCGCACCACTTCCAATTTGGCCGTGTCGATCACGTCGAGCCGGTTGTCATCGCCGATACAGACGATCAACTCCTTGAAATCGGGTGTCAGCATGATCCCGCGCGGCCTCAAGCCTACTGGAATAACTTTGATTACTTGCAACGTTTCACCGTCGATAGCGGTGACAGTGTTGTCTTTTTCATTGCTGACAAAAACGGTTGTTGCAATCGCCGCTGACGGCACGAGCGCCGCCGCAATGAAAATGGCCGCCGGCGCCAATTTGGACAAAAGCTTACAACGCATACTGTCGAGCGCTCCAGGTCAGTTGGCGAATTCTAGCGTTTACGGCTGAAGTCCCATCACATGAAGTCAGTTCTGCACAGAACCCGCGCCAGAGGCCGCCGTCCCACTTGCGGCCTTACCTTGCGAAGCAAAATATTTGAGGGCCGCCGTGGCGTTCTCGTTCTGGGCGCGCTCGGCGATTTCGAGCGCTGTCAGCCCCTCGGCGGACTTGAGCGTTGGGTCCGCACCAGCGTTTAGCAGCTGGCCAATCACAGGCGCGTTATTGTGACCTGCGGCAACCATTAACGCCGTCACCCCTAGTTTCGACGCTTGATTGACGTCCGCTCTTTTTTCGATGAGCAGCTTAGCAAGCTCTATCGGTGGCGGGCCCTGCGTGACGCTGCCAGTCCTCGTCTGCGACGTCAGCTGAGTTGCCACCACCATCAATGGCGATACCTCTTCCTTGCCGGACTTGCTGTTGGGCTTGGCCCCCAAATCGATCAGGGCCTTGGCGGCGAAGTATTTGCCATCGCCAATGGCCCATGTCAGGGGCGTAATCCCGTTGGTTGATGGCAACTCGGTATCGGCGCCTTTCTTGATCAGCATTTCAATGGTCGGAACGTGGTTGCGGTTGATGGCGTGCATGATCGGCGTAAAGCCATCGCTGTCGCGAGCATTGACATCGCCACCGCGGTCGGCCAGCAAAGCAACAATGGGAGAAATGCGGTTGCGCGCCGCGTTGTGCATGGGCGCATAGCCTTGGTTATCCCGCTCGTTGACCTTGGCACCCTTGTCGAGCAGATACGTCACACGCTCGGCTGAGTTACCGATGACGGCATTGGCCAGTTCCAAGTTGAGATCGGCGCCTTCTTTGAGCCATTCAGCGAGACGCGCCGTGGTAACCACTTGATCGGCTGGCGCGTTGGCGCTGAGTTCCATCGGTGCGGCCTGCTTCAGATAGCGGTCGGTCGAAACCCCGCGCAGGCGCTGATATATGGTGCCGTGACTGGGAATGTCACCATCGACGGTACAGCGGCTGCACTTGACCAACGGCACGCCATACTCTTTGAGCACGGCGGCCACCTCGTCCTTTTTACGCATTAAGGACCAATCGAGCATGTACTTGAGCAGCACGTTGTTGGGCCGCATGCCAATGGCAAGCTCGAATTCAAGCGGCACCTGATCGTCCATCTGGTTGACGGGCTGAACGGTCAGCGGCTCGTTCTTCATCACCTTGCGCCAGCCCGCGAACGGCCCCCAGATGGCGGCTATATCGATCTTACCATCAAGCACGTCCTGGACTTGCATCCAGGGTTGGTGTTCAGCAACCATATCGCCATCGTGCGTGATCTCGTGGATAAAAAGATTGCCGACGCCACGGCGCTGCAAGCTCTCGCGAATGCCCGAATGCTGGAACACGCCGACGCGCAACTTTCGCAGTTGCGGATCATCGAGGTTCTCGATCTTAAGACCCCGGTCGTTGCGGTAGGCCAGAACGTAAGCGGTCTTATATATTGGCTCCGTCGTTAGAAGCGATTGCTGTGCATAGGGCATGTCGAGCAGCACATCGCACTCGTCGTTCTGAAATGTTTCTCGCGTCAGGCCGCGCTCGTGATAGGGGCGCCAAAAGAAATTGACGCTGCCGCCGAGATCTTCAACCAGGATCTTTATGATCTTGTTCTGATAGCCCTGTTCCTTGTTATTGGATTGGGGCATGTTGCCGGGGTCAGCACAAACGCGCAGGGACTTGAGCTTGCGATTGCGCGCCTCGGCTTTTGCCGCACCGTGCTCGGCAGCCGTCAAATCATCGAACATTTTGTCCTTGGTGTAACTGCGCAGATCGCTCGTAGCGAAAGCCCCGCCAGTAGCTGCCAGACACATCGGCACCGATACGGCTGCAGCCAAAGCCAACGCATTCATGCGCATTTTACGCCCTTTCACTATCGCAACATAATAACGTTACATTAAAGGTTGTATCTTGGACTTCAAATTCTGACAAGCGGCGATCTAAATTTTTGAGTCTGGAGTTTCAAATCCCGTTTGACGCGGCTTCGCTGGCACTGCTCATCGAGACAGAAATTGCCCGGCATCCTTCGATGCCGGGCAATCCGCTATTCACGTACCGCTATCAATCGCTGACGCGGAACGTATAAAGCTCGCCGCCCTGCGGGATCTTGTCGAGACCCGTGGCTTTCGCCATGGCTGTCGCACCGATCGCGCCGAACTTGTCTTCCATGTCGAGACCTGCCGTCACCGGAATGCCGATCCAGCCGCCGAGACCGGCGAAGATCGAGACATACTGCTTGCCCTTCACCTTGTAGGTGATGGGGTTGCCGATGATGCCAGAGCCTAGCTTCTTCGACCAGACAACTTTGCCGCTGTTACGATCAACTGCACGGAAGTCGCCGCCGTTTGAGCCGTAGAACACCAAGCCACCATCGGTGACGAGCGTACCAGACCAGTTCGGATACGGATCGGGGATTTCCCAATCAGCCTTGCCGGTGACGATGTCAAACTTCTTCAGCTTGCCAGAGATGCCGGGCTTTTCAGGATACATGTATACGTTTGCGAAAACGTACACTGTGCCCTGCTGCGTATGCGAGCGCTCCTGAGGTTCGTCCTCCATGCACCAGTTGTTGGTGGGGCAGTAGAACTTGCTGGGTTCTTTGGGGTCAACCGAGCACGGCTGCTGGTCCTTGCCACCCATGGCCGACGGACAAGCCGGCGTATTGCGGCCGATTTCCAGTGGCGAATGCTCGCGAACCTTGACCGGACGGCCGGTCTTGAGGTCGACCTTTTCGGCCCAGTCCACGGTCACGAACTTGTTGGCGCGCAGGAGCGTGCCGTTGGTGCGATCGAGAACGTAGTTGAAGCCGTTACGGTCGAAGTGGACGAGAGCCTTGTACTTCTTGCCATCGACATCGAGGTCGTCGACGAGGATGTTTTCGTTAACGCCGTCGTAGTCCCACTGGTCAAACGGAGTCATCTGGTAGGCCCAGACCACTTCGCCGGTGTCGACCTTGCGGGCGAAAATGGTCATCGACCACTTGTTGTCCCAGGTGCCGTCGTTGCACTTTTCGTGCGTCATGTCGGCGCCCGTGTAACCGCAGCGATACGAAGGCGACCAGTGACCGGGGTTGCCGGTCGACCAGTAGACGAGCTTGAGTTCAGGGTCATAGCTGCCCCAGGCCCAATACGAACCACCACCGATCTTCCACTCGCCGCCGTTTGTCGCCGGATAAGTGGAGATGCCGATGTCCTTGCCGGCCACGCCGTAGTGCGGATTGGCCTTGTTGGTTTCCGGCGTCATACAGATATCTTTGTCAGTGCCGTTCGCATGGCACTTCCAGACTTCCTTGCCAGTCTTGAGGTCGTATGCCGTCAGACGGCCGCGGGCTGCGAACTCGTCGCCGCCGAAGCCGGCGATCACGAGGTTTTCAGCAATCAGAACGGGACCGGTGATGGTCTCGCCCTTTTCCGGCCAAGCGTGCTTCACTACCCAAACTTCTTTACCCGTGGTCGCATCGAGTGCGATCACAAAGCCGTCGAGTGTGTGATAGACGATCTTTCCATCGACATAGTTGACGCCCCGATGCACGGTGTCACAGCAAGCGCGTGGCACAGCCGACTCATCGCGGTCGGTCTTCTTGACGTAGTTCCATATCTGGACGGGACGGTCCGGATCCGAGAGGTCGAGTGCTTGAACGATGTTGCACTTCGACATTTCGGGACAGCCCGACGAGAAATACATCATTGGCTTGCCGTTGTGCTCGACAACGACAGGCTGGCCTTCATGGCCGCGAAGCGCGCCGGTCGACTGCGACCAGGCATAGTTCAGCTTCGAAACGTTGGTGAGGTTGATGTCTTTCAGCGTCGAGTGGCGATGCAGCTTGTTATTCTGGCCAGGAACGCTCCAGTAATTGGGGTCCTGCGAACGCTTTTCGACCTCAGAGTTGGCAAATGCGGCCCCTGCGAGCCCCATTGCCACCACTGCGCTAGAAGCGAGCAGTAGCATTTTTCTTTTCATCAATCGTCTCCTCTGGTTCTGTGACCCAGCATGATGCCGTGTCGCAGCCAGGCACTGTCTGGCTGGGAAAAGAACATCACGCCGGCAACCAACCGCCTATTCTGCCTTCCCCAGCAGCTTTCGCGCTGTTGGCATCGCCTTCGGGATGAAGGCGATGCAGATGCAGTTGCGACGGCCCGGTCCCGCGCATTAGCCAAGCCAGCGAAGGCCAAGCGGCGGCACGGGGCAGTTGCTCATGTGGGATGTAGTCGCCATCGAAAGCTGGAGAGGAATTGAGAAGCTTTGTGCCGATGACTACGATCCGTGATGAGTTGCGCGACGCTATGTGCGAGGACTTCCCGTTGCGATGGGAGAACTGCCCGACTTCAAGCACGCACTTTCCTCATCACAGACAGTTGAGGGCCGTTAGTCAGAAGTCGTCACAGAGATTGGTTTGCTTCGGAAAACTCAGTGGGAATTTCTCTCACACCATCTCGCGAATTGTCCGTCTGACACGAAGGATTTGAAGTGGGTTTCGACGTTGGGGACATCGTCCGCATGATCGTTCAACGAGAGCTCCGTTCACGGATCGCACCACGCAACACAGTGGGCAGGCACCAACGGCGGTTACTTCCAATTGAATGTTAAAAATCGGAACCGCATAGTGAGCATAGCTCCCGACTATCTGTAATTGTTAGGAAAATGCGCCGAAAGTCGAATGGACTCCATTGTTACATTGTTACCATTTCGCGAACAGCTCCACGATTAACGTGGCGCATAAAACAGCTACTAGGGAGTATTCGCATGTCCAGAAGGCACCCGTTTGGGGTCAGCCGATCCGCGCTGTTGGCCGCCGCCTCCACCTTTGCACTCACCGCTGCAATCGGCATCGGTTCGGTCTTTGCGGAAGTCGCTCCGGCCGGCAAGGCCGTCGCATGGGAAGATATTATCAACGACGAAAAGACCACCGGCGACGTCGTAAGCTGGGGCATGGGCGTGCGCAACCACCGCTACAGCACGCTTGAGCAGATTAATGTCGATAACGTTGCCAAGATGAAACCGGCCTGGTCGTTCTCCTTCGGCGACGAAAAGCAGCGCGGTCAGGAAACGCAGGCTCTGGTTCATGATGGCGTCATATACGTCACGGCCTCATATTCGCGCGTATTCGCTCTCGATCAGAAGACCGGCAAGCGCCTGTGGGCCTACACGCATCGTTTGCCCGACGACATCCGTCCCTGCTGCGACGTCGTCAATCGCGGCGCCGCGCTCTACGGCGACAAGCTGTTCTTCGGCACACTCGACGCCGGCATGGTTGCTCTGAACAAGGACACCGGCAAGGTTGTCTGGAACGAAAAATTCGAAGATCACACCGCTGGTTACACGATGACGGGCGCACCTTCGCTCGTAAAGGATCAGAAGACCGGCAAGGTTCTGCTGATCCACGGCTCGTCGGGTGACGAATTTGGCGTTGTCGGTCGCCTCTATGCGCGCGATCCCGACACCGGCAAGGAAATCTGGATGCGTCCGCTGGTCGAAGGCCACATGGGCCGTCTCAACGGCAAGGACTCGACCACTACTGGCGATGCAAAGGCGCCGTCGTGGCCCAACAATAAGGACGGCGGCAAGGTCGAAGCCTGGAACCATGGCGGCGGCGCCCCTTGGCAGACCGCAACCTACGACGAGAAGACCAACACCATCGTGATCGGTACCGGCAACCCGGCTCCGTGGAACACCCACTACCGCACACCGGGCGACAGCCTCTACACGTCGGGCCAAGTCTACATCGAGCCATCTACAGGCGAACCAGTTGGCTTCTTCCAGCACACCCCGAATGACGCGTGGGACTTCTCGGGCAACAACCCGATCACGCTGTTCGACATGGAGAAGGACGGCAAGACTGTTCGCGCGGGCGCTCATGCCGACCGTAATGGCTTCCTGTTCATCACCGACCTCGACAAGATGACGGCACGCGACGGCAAGATTTCCAAGCAGGCTGGCGGCGCCTTCGGCATCTATCCGATGGTTCCGGGCATATCATGGGCTAAGGGTTGGGATTTGGCTTCGGGCCGCCCGATGGAAGTGGAAGGGCAACGTCCGCCTAAGCCTGCGGAAGGCGAAACCAAAGGCAAGTCGATCCAGGTGACACCGAACTTCCTCGGCGGAACCAACTGGATGCCGATGTCCTACAATCCCGAAACCAAGCTGTTCTATATCCCGACCAACGACTGGACCGAAGACTACTGGACCGAGAATGTCACCTACAAGAAGGGTGCCGCTTTCCTTGGCCAGGGCTTCCGCATCAAGCGTCAGTTCGACACCCACGTCGGCGTGCTTCGCGCCATGGACCCGACCAATGGCAAGGTTGTTTGGGAACATAAGGAAGTCATGCCTCTGTGGGCCGGTACGCTCACCACCAAAGGCGGCCTTGTCTTCACCGGCACCAGCGATGGCTACGTGAAGGCATTCGATGCCAAGAACGGCAAGGAACTGTGGAAGTTCCAGACCGGTTCGGGCGTCGTCTCGCAGCCGATCACATGGGAGACAGACGGCAAGCAGTACATCGGCTTGGCCTCTGGCTACGGCGGCGCAGTTCCGCTTTGGGGAGGCGATATGGCCGACCAGACCAAGCAGGTCAGCCAGGGTGGTTCGTTCTGGGTCTTTGAAGTGCCCCAGACCACGGCAGCCAATTAAGCCTTCCATCTAGACAGTTCTGGACTCGAACGGGGTTACGCGTTTCCAACCCCGTTCGAGTTGACTTGGCAGCCGGCTGCAACTCATTTTGGTGTTGACCCGAGTCGAATCGGTCTCACCGCATAGCATTCAGCCGGCTGCTCTTTTGTATTCACGACGTGTCGAGAAAGAGAGAACGGGCCCATGACCTTTATTCTTCGAGTGCCGGCGGTGCAGCTCGTCGCACGCGTCATGGTGCTGATTTCGGCGCTCTTTGCAGCCACTCTTCCAGCGGCATACGCTCAGGATTATCCAGTCATCGTCAATCATGAAGATCGTCCAGATCCCTGGGTGATAAATGGCTGCACCATCGCGGCTAAGACCCAGTGCGAAGGCGCCGATCTGCGCCATGCCGATCTCAAGAATGCCAACCTCCAAGGCGCCAACCTCAAAGGTGCCTTACTCGCACGTGCCGATCTACGCCATGCCAATTTGCAAGGCGCGGATTTGACCGGCGCCAACCTCGATGGCACGCGTCTCAACATTGCATTTATGCAAGGCGCGAAGCTCGCGAATGCGACACTGCGAGGCGCTGACCTGTCGCACGTGCGTATGGCCAAGGCCGACTTCTCGAACACCGATTTGACGGCCGCTACTCTCGAAAAGGCGATGGCTAAAGGCGTAAAATTTATTGGCGCGCGCTTCATCAATACTGACGTTCAGGAAACCAAGTTCTATGAAGCAGATCTGAGCAACGCCGTGTTCGATGGCGTCAAGATCCGCTTTGCCGTTTTCCAGGATGCTTTCATGGAAGGCTGCAACGGCTGCCCGTTTGACTGGCAAGGCAAGCAGGAGCGTCAGTGGGAAGCTGATGCCTCTAAATGGGACCCCGCGCCGGCTCAATGAATCACTCACTTTGCACGGCCACGACAGCGAGATGGGCAATGAGCAGTGCCATTGTGATGAGCCTTTTGAGCGAGGGGACGATGGCACGCGACATGGCCAATGGCGCCAAGGACTGCCTTTCCATCGCTGCCGACAGCGAACGCCTCGCCTGCTTTGATCGCGAAGTGCGCAAACTGGTGGCACCGCGCTTCTCGGGGCGCCTCGGGCTCATCACCGAGCGGTTTGAGATCACAGATCCGACCATGCTGCGCTACCAGAGCGATGGTGCCATCTTCGTTCTCTATCTCAAAACTGGCGCCGGCGACGGCGAAGTTGTCCAGAACCTGCACATTGGCGGCGGCGGCGAAGACTCATACCTGATTGAGCACCCCGGCACCTACTTCCTCCAGATCAACGGCAGCGAGAGCTGGCGCATTTGGCTGGAACCCAAGGTGGTTGCCGGTGCCGCAGCCGCTGACGGCGACACCTCGAAAAATCGCTAACCGGATCATTACAGGACGCAGAATTGTCATGAAGCATTTGACCATCACCCGAATTGCACTTTCCATCGGGCTACTCACGGCCAGCCTGCTGGCCGTAAACTCTTCTGTCTACGCGCATGGCGACGGCGCACCGCAATCCGTCGACACCACGGGACTGGAGCCACTCGGCAAAGAATGGCGCGCCACGAACCCCTACCGCGGGAATGCCAAAGCCATCGAGATCGGCGCCAAGGGCTATAATTCCAACTGCGCCCGCTGCCACGGTCTCGACGTCAAGTCGGGCGGGATGTCTCCGGACCTGCGCGCCCTGGAAGTGAGTGATGATGCCGACGCCTGGTTTCTGTCGCGCGTCATCAACGGTGCCAAGCGCGATGATCGTGTGAAAATGCCGCCATTCGACGGAATCTTGAACCAAGAGGCTATGTGGGCCATTCGCACCTATATCGACTCAATGCCGGATGACAAATGATGATGCGGAAATTAGTTCTGCTCGTTTCAGGGTTGGGCGTGTTGACTGCAGGACCAGCCCAAGCTGACTTACAGGACTATGAGATCTTACGATTTTTGTATCTGAAGACACCTTGCGGCAAGGCGGACCTCACGCGTCTGGAAAGCAAGGGCAAGTCGCTGCGTTTCCGTGCCGATTGTGAAAATCGCACAGCGTTCCCGGACGGCGCCTACGTTATGTGCCTGAACGTCAATGATGATCGCTCGTGCTGGGTTGAGAACCCACCCAGAGAATTCAACAATCTAGAACTTCTCATTCCCGCCTCGCCCGATGGTCCGCAATGAAGCCTTTCGACCGGACTTCGATCATTCTGCACTGGCTCGTCGCCGCGGGCCTATTGGGAATGATCCCTTTCGGCATTTGGCTTGCTTATCTGGAAAGCGGCCCGGACAAGACCGCACTCGTTCAAATTCACAAGTCCTTCGGTGTGCTGGTTGGCACCGCCGCCGTGCTTCGCATCGCATGGCACATCAAAGCCGGTGTTCCGGCACAGGCCAACGCTCACAGCAGGTGGGAAAGACAGCTCGCTCGCTTTGTCCAGATTGGATTGCTAAGTTTCAGTGTTGCACTGCCATTGTCTGGGATCGTGAAGTCAATCACTTACGCACGCCCGGTTCAGGTCTTCGGCTATCCACTCATACCAAAATTGATAGTCGAGAAGAATACCACAATGAATGAGTTGGCAACACTCAGTCACTCGGCTTTTGCTTGGTGTTTGGCGGGCCTCATCGCACTGCATGTTGCAGGTGCGTTAAAGCACCATCTGATCGACCGCGATGATACATCGCGCCGAATGTTGCGAGCAGGGCGGCAATGACCGGACTAAAGACACTCACACGATCCGCAGTTCGGCTGCGATGCGCACCATTTCAGAGGTCGTGCGGGCATTGAATTTTGAACGGATGGTGGCGCAATCGGACGCCACCGTCTTGTAACAAACATCAATTTCTTCAGCGATTTCTGCCATGCTCATGCCCCGCACAAGGGCGCGCAAAATCTGCACTTCGCGATCGGTTAACGCGGCCATGCGGCTATTGCTATCAACGCGCATCAAGGCCACTTCCTGCACCAGGCTGGGCGGTAGCCAGCGCTCGCCGCGCGCGACGCTATAGACCGCATCGCGTAGACTTAATGGATCGCCGGTCTTACTGACATACCCTTTGGCACCAAACTCCAACGCCCTGAGTGCCAGCACAGGCGCATCGCTCATTGAGAACACGACGACCTTAGCTGTCCTGTCGGAGGCCACGATTTCGCGCGACAAGTCGAGACCCGACCCATCGGGCAGATTGATGTCGACCACCGTCACGTCGGGTTTGTGGCGAGCAAAACATTCGCGGCCAGCGCGCAATGACGGGGCATCGAAAAGCTCGACATCGCTATCGCTGGCAAACAACGCCCTGCACCCCGACACGACGATCGGGTGATCCTCGATGATCAAAACCTTCACAACAGCCTCGCACTTGACGAAGTGTAACAATGTTGCGTTTAGTTAGCGCACAAGTGCTGCCGCCGACAAGAGGCATTTAGAGAATTACACGCGGCCGCCGAAAAGCAATCCGTTAACACGGACTCTCTTTCTTATGTCGATCCGGCTGAGATTAAACCTGGCACTCGGACTGCTCGTGGCCTCGGCCTTTGCCGCGATGATCGCGGCACTGCTGCTCGACTCCGGCCCGCGTTTGCGTTCCGAGATTGAAAGCAGCATGGCAGTCACGCAGAGCATGGTGAGATCCTCGATCGTGCCGCTGCAAGATTCACCGGCACCGGGAGAAAGCCTAGAACGCTTTGTTGAAAGCCTCAAAAAGCTACGCCATGTTCGCGTCGAGTTGGCCAGCAAACTGCAGACCGATGCTCCGCGCGCCATTGGCGGCACTCCCGCACCGTTTCAATCACTGACGGCCGGCGTTCAAGTTCATGTTGCAGGCGAACTGATTGATACCATCGTCATCACGCCGGAAGGGTCCGACGAGATGAACGAGGTTTGGGAGACGATCGAACGCATCTCAATGTATGGCGCAGCCTTTTCCATCATCGCATTTCTCGTCACAAGTCTTTTGATCAACCGGTCCTTATCCCCTCTGAGCGACCTCAAATCAGCATTGCGGCATCTGGAAGACGGCGACTATAGCGTCACACTTGCCGCCAGGGGTGCGCCAGAAATTTCCGAGATATCGACGCGCGTAAATACGCTTGCGGCAGCGCTCAACAAATCGCGCAAGGAAAATAGGCGCTTATCGAGCGGCATCGTCCGCGCCCAAGACATCGAGCGCCGCGAGATCGCACGCGAGCTGCATGATGAGCTGGGGCCTTATCTATTTTCCATCCGGGCCAGTGGATCGGTGCTCAAGGCGTCGTTCGAACAGTCGGCCAGCCCAGAGGCCGTCAAGGCCGCCCAGCAAACGGGCGAAATCATTGATCAAATCGACGCTCTTCAACAAACAAACCGGCGCGTTTTGAGGCGGCTCAGTCCAATTGGACTGGCAGAGTTGGGACTTGAAGGGGCCGTGCGCGCCTTGATCGACATGCTGAGCAGAAATCAATCCGAGGCGAAGGTGTCGCTGGACATCCAAGCCGCGCTCGCGGGACTGGACGAGACCGCGTGCCTCACCATCTATCGCGTTGTCCAGGAAGGCTTGACCAACGCCCTCCGCCATGCCGGAGCAACCACTGTTTCCGTCGAAATCCTCAGCGTCCCGCGTACGCAATCTGGCAGAGACAGTGATGCAATTTCAATTGCGGTTCGCGACAATGGCGAAGGTTTCCTGGATGAAACTCAGGAGGGCTTCGGCCTGAAGGGTATGCGCGAACGGGTTAGTGCGCTCGGCGGCGCCTTGACCATTCGCCGTTTGACGCACGGCGGTACGCGGCTTGAGGCATTCGTTCCTGTGGCAACCCGCAAGATCGACGCAGACGTGTCAACTGCGGTCGAGACTGAGCCTGAAAGCACTCGCCCCTGAGTGTTCGCGAGGGGCCCGGCCATTACATTTCAGGGCGGCGTTGCAAATTGGCATCGAAAAAGCCGCCTGAATCACCGGTTTGGGAAAAACTCCCGAATGGACCCGAAAACTTACCCATGTTGTCCCGCTTCGACGTTGCACATCGTTGGCTCGACGCAGTGCGTGCAGGATTTGGAAGTGTACAGCGATGTACCGAACCGGTCCGGCCCACTCCAAATAACGCCAATGGGGGGACGACTGGAATGAAACGAGTGACACTGGGATGCTTCAGCTTGGCGATGAGTTGTGCGATGTGCCACCCGGCCTGGTCTCAGACAACGGGGCCCGCGGCGCAAGATCAGGCAGCACCTGCTGCCGAGGGACAAGAGCCACTCCCCGATGTCGAAGTTATCCAAAAAAAGCAACAACCCACTCCCAAGCCGGTGGCCGAACCCAAGCCAAAGGTGAAGAAGAAAGCGCCCGTCGAGGTTGAAGCCGAGGCGCCAGCGCCCAAACCGAAGAAGGTGGCTGCGCCAAAGCCACTTCCTGAAACGCAAGGCGTCGCCTATGTCGAGCCCGCAGAACCCGCCTCCTCCGCGACCGAGGCCTATGCCAACAACCCGGCCTACGGCGCCGCTAACAGCCAAGGAGCGGCTGCGCGCGCCACCAACTCGGCGCAGGCGCCCATCAACGGCCGCAACATCGCACCAGCCAATGTCGAAACCTTCTCATCGGCCGCCACCGTGCTCGATGAAAGGCAACTGGAAGCGGCCCAGCCACGCCAGATCAACGATGTGTTCAATCGAGTGCCCGGCGTCCATGTCATCAACGACGATGGCCTCGGCCGTCACGGAGGCGTCGGAATGCGCGGATCGCCGCCGCGCCGCTCGCGCAAGATAATGACCATGGAAGATGGCCAGTCCATCAACATGAGCACCTGGTTCGACCCCTCCGTACACTACCAGCCGCCGGTTGATCGTATCGAAAGCGTGGAAGTGGTGCGCGGCACATCGATCGTGCATGGTCCCAACAACAATCACGGCGTCGTCAATTACGTAAATCTGTCGCCATTCGGGCCGAACGAATCGGAGATCAGCGCCTCAATCGGATCGACGTCGCATCGCGGCGGATCTGAGGGGCAGGGCGATAGCCCCTACGGCGTCTCTAACGCACGCCATGTCCACACCCGCCAAAGCATCGGCAACGTGGGTGTGGTCGCATCTTACAGCGGTGCCGAGGCTGATGGCGTATGGGATCTGGAGCGCTTGCGCTACAACGACTTCTATGGTGCCATTGGATGGAGGGGCGTCGATCAGGATCTCACCTTGTCGGCCGTCTACTTCCGTCAGCGCGACAACTACGACGAGGCCAACCTGACCGGTGAAGAAGGCGAGGATAAGCCCGGCGACGTCGAGAAGAGATTTTTCAACGGCGTCGGCCACGCCAAGTCGATCTTCAATCCAGGATCGCGGTTCAACACCTACAGTGCCGACGTGGTGAAGTTGCAGGCGACCCACAACTATTATCTCGACAGCGACACCACGATCACCTCCAAGATTTATGGCTTTGATCATCAACGCGATCGCTATCAGAATGTGGATGGCGAGGATCCGTCAGTAGCCGATGGGCGGCGCGCACCCATCATTGATGGTGAAGATATTTTCATGCCGGAGGGCATCATGCTCGGCCGCTTGCGCCATTACCGCCAGGCCGGCGCGGAAATGCGCGCAGAGTTCGCCAATCGTCCACTTGCGGGCACCATCACGCAAGATATCCAGATTGGGGCTCGCTACGAGTACAACGACTTCACCAACCGCAACTTTTTCGGCAGCCAAGGCGAAATCCTGGAATACGGCGACGAACGCGGCGTGACCGCCTTCAATACCGACACAGACGCCAATGCTTTCTCCACATTCCTGCAGACATCGATCAACCTGACGCAGGACCTGAAGGTCATTCCGGGCGTACGCCTGGAGCACTATAAGATCTCGCGGCTTGTCACCGCCTCTACCAAGGAAGAGGGCGAGGCCGAAGCCTGCGATCCCGCCGAAAACCCATTCGGTGCGGGCGAAGAATGCGTGGTGCTCGAAGGCTTCGACGATACGCGCATCTCCGAAAGCTTCGACAAGACGCACGTTCTGCCCGGCATTGCCTTCTCCTATTCGCCGATCAACCGCACCGCATTTTACGGCGGCTATCACCGTGGTCTGACAATGGGCGTGCTGCGCGAGGCCAATGCCCGGTTTCCGCCCGGTGACGAATTGGGCGACAACTACCAGATCGGCGTGCGCACAACCGCCATGCGCGGCGTGACTTTCGACATCGCCGCCTTCCACCACGACATCCAGGACTTCCAGATCAAAGGCTCGACCACCGACGGCTCCGGCAACAACGTCTACGGTACGCTGGACAAGGTCGAGGTCAACGGCTTTGAAGTTTATACCCGCGTCGACGGCAAGGCCTACACTGGCGGACCGGTCAACCTATTTGTCGAAGGTAACTACACGCTCTCCGACAGCAAGATTCGCAATGCTTTTGGGTTTGTGATGGACGAGGATACCGGCGCGATCGAGCGCGTCAACCTTGCTGGAAACTATGTACCTGAAGTTCCGACCCACGTTGCCCATCTGACGCTCGGCGTTCAGCACGACGCCGGTTGGGATGCGAGCCTATCGTGGACTTATCGAGGCAGCTTCTACACGGACGAGTTCAACACGCCGTTCGGTGGCAACGTTGAAGGCGAGGATGGCGAGGTGCCAGATGTCTGGCTGTTGTCGGCGCGCGCCAATCTCAAACTCGGCAACACCGGCACCAGCCTGTTCATCGCCGGCGACAACCTGACCGACAAGCTCTACATCTCCGACCGCGAGGACGGCATCAAGGCTGGCCAGGGCCGCACGGTGTGGGCAGGCTTCAAGCACAAATTCTAAAGCTGCTCGCCGGCGCGGCTCTCCCGTCGCTGTCCGGCCTGCCGGCTTGGAATGATCGCAGAGAAAAACGGCGCACACTGCAGAGTGCGCCGCTTTTTATTGGTGAGCGCCATGACCTCTAAATCATGACGCTTTTGATCACCCCGGCTCAATGCTAAAGCGGCGCGCCGGTGAGGGCACGCCGCTTCTTGCAACATCTTCTGAGACTGCAGACGAGGCAGTACGAGGATCAACCAGATCCGCAAGTGTCCCGTCGTCCACGAGGCCTCAATCGCGCGTCAGGCTAGTGACGCCGAAGTCTTTGTTGAGCTTGATGTCCCACTGGCCGCCGAACTTGCACTTGGCGTCGTCGACTTCATAGGCACCGCTGCCTTCGGTTTCCTTTTCCTGCTCGCCGCCTTCGCAGCCCAACGCCGTGAGTGCTTCCGAGATCTTCTTAGCCTCGTCGGCCGAAGGCTTGCTGTCAGCAAAGGCCAACGAACTGGTGAGGGCCAGGGCGAGACCTGCGATGAGTGAACGTTTCATATATATTTCTCCTTCAAAGAAAACAGGCGGCCGTTGCCAATAGTCGGTGACGCGTGGCACACCCATCGATCGGCACGAATGGCGGGGAATGCCCGCCGACACGCACCACATACCAGCGCTATTCGCGACAACACTGTTGCCCCGGAACGTACCAGCAATTCTCTTAAACGAGTGTCCGGCCGGACCGTTCCGACTCAGCACCCATGTGTGAAATAGATGGGGATGTTGCCCGGCCTTTCAACGCGAAACGCATGATAAACGTAAATTGGGGAATTCATCCTGCAATCAACTGGGAACAATTCCTGGTCGAGCGGGGATTTTTTCCCGGATATCACATCGTGGCATTCCTGAGCCAAATGGCGTGGGGCCGTCATTTCTTGAAAGAGAGCCGTGGCACTGGGAAGGAAATGGCGCGGCTCTTGTTGACGAAGAGCCGCGCCACGTACTGATGGGCAAACCTGGAATTGAGTTCAGAACTTCATTTTCAAACCGCCATAGGCCGCAAACGGCATGGCTGGCGTGATCGAGCGGGCCTCGTTTGTGTTGAACGTAACGCCAGTACCGTCCGACGCATCGTTGGCTTCTGCGGGATCAAAGAATGTGCCGTAAAGACCGTAGCGGCGGTCAAACAGATTCTTGACGAGGCCGTAAATCTGCACGTTCTCGTTGACGTCGTAGGAAGTGTGCAGGTCAACCCTGGTATATCCTTCAAGTAGGCGGTTATTGTTGGCATCGTCGCCGAAGAAGCGCTGGCTGCTAGCTGTGACCAGATCGGTGCCGATCTGCCACTGCGGCGTTACATAGTAATTGAATCCAGCCTTGAAGCGATGCTTGGGAATGCCGGGAATATCATCGCCCGCGCTGACGAAGTTGCACGGAATATCATCGGCTTCAGCCGTCCCCGGACAGGGCGCGGTTCCGTCCGGCGTATTGGGCGCTGGCAACACAAGATTGTCGCGGTAGGTGGCGTCCACATAGGCATATGAGCCATAGAGTGAGAGCCGGTCGGCCTTGTATCCTGCAGCCAACTCGACGCCTTGCCGCAGTGTATCGCCACCATTGAGGAAGAAGCCACGGCCCGTTGTTGTCGCGGCTACGTTCAGGATGTCATCGGTGCTGAGAGTGCGGAAATAGCCGATGCTCCAGGTCAGTTTCTGGTTACCGCCCAAGCCGTTTTCGCCTCTCAAGCCGGCCTCATAGGTGTGCGAGACAACCTGCTTTAGCGGCGGATCGTCGGTTAAGAAGCTTTCAATGAAACATGGGTTCGTCGGCTCTGCACAGCCCAATTCAGCTGCTGTCGGTGCTCGGTTGGCTTCCGAGTAGCCACCATACACGGACAAGCCTGGCATGAGCCTGTAGGTGCCACCCACCATCGGGTTAAAGCGTTCATATTTGTTTGTAACGTTGAGTTCGGGGAAATCGCCAGTCAGATCCGACAATTTAATGGTGGCGTGATTGTAGCGGCCGCCTAGGGTCAAAGCGAAGGCCTCTGTCAAATCCAGCGTGTTGGTGAAGTAGAGGCCGTAATAATCGTTTTCCGTGCCGATCTTGCGCGGCTGGAGGTCTTCGGGCTCGTTGACGATAATGCCGCTACCAGTCACCACGAAGCGCGGGCCGATGGTGCCCAACTCGCTCGAGGTGTTGTAGTTGACCTCGCCGTGATCGTAGCTGCCGCCGATGAGAAACTGATTGCCCAGTCCGAACAAGCGCGACTTCTCGACAGCTTGCAATGTGCCACCGTAACTCTCGGCGGACGTCTTGATGCGTTCGATGGAACCAAGCGGATCATCGACGGCACTAGCCAGAACATCCTTGCCGGCTTGATCACGTACACGCTCTTCTGTGGTGCCTTCGGCGAGACACAGGAAACCGGCATTGGCGGCATCCACGCACTCATCGACTTCGGTAAGGTTGCCGTCGATCACATCCGCCTTGAAATTGCGATAGTAGCCGCTGCTCGAAAGCGTCAGCGTCTCGGTGGCTTTCAAGCTGCCCCTGACAGTCGGCATGTACATTTCAAGCCGGGTGTCTTGCGGTGAAGTGAGCGTAAGGTTCCAGTCTTGATTGAGTAACTCAATCGGCGAGGCCGCGACGATTCCGACGTTCGAATTGGCGGCGGTCAGGCTGAAATGCAGCTCGGCTGCATCACCCTTGAAGCCAAGGTCGGCGTACATGCGTTTGACGGTCGACGCCGAGAAATCGCGGAAGCCGTCTTCCTCGATGCCTTCAACCGCAAAATATCCCCCAGCGCTCCCGCTCCGGACACCATACTGGGCTGAGACCTGATGACGGCCAAACGAGCCGGCCATAAGGTCAATCTCGGCGCCCTGATAGTTAAACCCGTCCTTCATACCGATACTGATAGCGCCGCCGACCGCGTTCAAGCCGAACACCGGATTATTAGACACAACCAAAATGTCATTGATGGCATTGGCGGGAATAAGGTCGAAATTCACCGTGTCGCCGAAGGATTCATTAATGCGGATGCCATTCTGATATACCGCGAGCCCTTGCGCGCGACCGCCAGTGGGCGAAGCATCAAATCCACGATAAGATACGTCCTGACGGAACGAACTTCCTCCCAAATCAGTCAGAATGACAC
>JBEBJD010000056.1:0-5977 GCA_040080075.1 Hyphomicrobium sp.
TCCCACGCCCTTCCAGCTGGCCGTTGACAACGCCGAGGCGCAGCTGGCCTCGAGCGGGCAGGCGGTGGGGGCGTCGACGGCGCAAGTCTCGACCGCTCAGGCCAAGCTCGCCGAGCGCAGGGCGCATTTGGTCAACATGCGGGCTCAGACCGCACGAACCCTCGAACTCGTCGGCCGCGGCGTCACCGCTGCAGCAAAGGGCGACACGGCCAAGGCCGATCTGGCGCGCGCCGAAGCCGACGTTGCAGCGGCAGAATCAGAATTAGAACGGGCCCAGGCGTCGCTTGGGCCCAAGGGGGCCGACAATCCGCAGATCCGCGCCGCCAGCGCCAATCTCGAAACGGCGCGCTTTAATCTGGAAAATACAAAAGTCGTGTCGCCAACGCGCGCCTTCGTGACCAATCTCAAACTGGCCACGGGACAGTATGCCCAGGTGGGGCAGCCGGTCATGACTCTGATCGACATGCAGGGCGCGTGGATCGTCGCTTACCTGCGGGAAAACCAGCTTGGCAATGCCAAGAAGGGTGACAGCGTCGAGATTGCGCTCGATGTGAAGCCGGGCGAAATCTGGCATGGCAAAATTACCGGCATTGGCGGTGGTGTCATGACCGTCAATCAGCAGGCAAGTACAGGAGCGCTGGTGCAACTGCCCAAGGGTGGCGAGTGGATGACCGCGCCGCAGAGGTTGCCGGTGCGCATTGAGTTCGATCCGCCCGATCAATTTCCAACAGGAGTGAGGCTCGGCTCGCAGGCGACCGTGATGGTCCGCACGGAAGGGTTCTCACCCCTGCGGCCGCTGTGGTGGCTCTATATCCGCGTTCTGTCGTGGTTGTCCTATGTCTACTGAGGCGCTGACACACCCGGTCAACGATGCTGTCAGCCAACAGGTACTTCGCATCGCTCTGGGCGGTGCGCTGGGCATCGCGCTGCCAGCTTTTTTTGGGGTCCCGCTACCGTTTATCGGGGCCATCATCGCGGTCAACAGCACGTCAACGATGCGCCGCCTGCCGCCCGCAAAAATGCTGCTCGGGCTCGTCGCCATCGTGTTTGCCGTGCCCTATGCCTTCAATCTGGTGTCGGGGGCGTTTCTCGAATATCCCTACCTCCTATTGGGCTTCATTTGGCTGGTGCTGTTTCACGGCTTTCGCCTGCAAGCCAATCCCAAGCAGAAGCTGCTGGGCGTGCTGACGGTGACGTTTGCCATCGTGGTTCCCATTGTCACTCATGCGGCTGGCGAAATCGGCCCCATGTTCGTTCAGGTGCTCGGCCTCAATGTCACCCTGGGTATCGTAGCCGTTGTGGTGGCGTTCGCTGCATTTCCAGATCCAGGCGAGGCCGGCAGCGCGCCGGAAGCCGCATCGCCCGAGCCTGATGCTGCAAGTGACGTGGCACTCATGGCCGCAATCAGTGCCACGGTAATGGTGCCGCTGATCGCGGTGTTCCTGTCCTATGACGCGCTGACGGCGATGCGCGTTCTGTTTGTGGCTTCGACGGTTCTGGCAGCAGCAGAATCGTCAGCGTCGGAGCGTGAAGGCTGGATCGCTCTTGCCTCCGTCGCCATCGGGGGCCTCGCCGCGCTTGGCGTGTCCTTGGTCTGGATCATTCTGCCATCGCCCATTGTCGGGCTGCTGCTGGGATGTCTTGCCACTCTCATGGTCGGGCGGCGAGCGGTCGAGGGAGCTCATGCGCCTGCCTATGCCAGCGCCATCGGCGCCATGTGGGTGCTGCTGTCGACCAGCGGCACCGATCCCGCCGCCAAGGTCGTGCTCTGGTCGCTCTACGCGATGAGCGGCGCTTGCTATGCGATTGGCGGGAGGGAACTGCTGGTGAGGTTGGCAAAGGGGTGGTGAGCCTCGAATAGACGCAACCTAGGTATGAACTTTCAGGACGTTGTCCATTCGGTCCAGACCGGAGAGACTGAGGTTGTGACACTTCAGCGATACGACGCGATGGTGGCGGCAAGTCCATCGTCGAACGATGTCGCACCTGGTCCGCCGAACCGCGCGGTGAATTTGCTCGCATCGACCCGATAGGGACGATCGGTCTGAAAGCGCATCTCCTTCAGTTCCCTGACCTGAGGCTGAAACACGCCTATGATAGACTGCATGAAGCCCGGCAGCACTGTGATGCGAGGGCGGCAGCCGATCAGCTCGGCAGCCCGCGTCAAGATCTGGCGCAGCGTAAGTGTTGGTGCATTGGGGACGTGCCAAGCTTGACCGTAATCCGCATCTGTGGCGTCGGCGAGGGCAACTAGGGCGCGCGCGAAATCGGGCACATACGTAAAATCATGCGGATGTTCCGGTGAGTAGGGCACGAGGGCAGCTTTGCCCTTCAGAAGCGCTGCGACCCCATATTCAGAAATGACGGATGTGGCGGTTTGCGGCCCGTAGAAATCCGAAGCCCGCACCGCGGTACAGCGCACGCGGCCTTGTGCATGAGCTGCCTGCCAGAGCCGCGTGATGGTGGCGCGGACGAGTGGTTTGCGGCCGTAATCCGTGAGCGGCATGTCTTCGCGAAGTGGCACGGACTGCGGCCCGTACATGTAAAGATTGTCGGCGAAAATGAAGCGTGCACCGGACGCCTCGCAACCGTCGAGAACATTTGCTATCGCGAGTGGCCACGCTGTTTCCCACACCGCCGCGTCGTAGGGAAATCCGGCCGCGCAGATGACCGTATTGGCTCCCGCGCATGCCGCACGTACGGCGGCCGCATCGGTGAGATCGCCGGCCATGAACGCCGCGCCAGAGGGCAAGTGCGCCGGTGCGGAGCGCTGAACGACTCGGACGCCGTTGTTTCTTGCCGTGAGCAGCGCGGTGGTTTCCCGGCCGACCGCGCCGTTGCCAAATATTGTGATCACGCCCGGCATGCCTTGTACGATCTCCAACTACTCAAGGGCGTGACGCGGCCGGGGGACTGCCGATGGCACTTTGCCCGGGTCCAAAATCCGCCAGGGGAATGCGAACGGAGCAGTGCCCAGACCGGCCCGGGCTCAGTCGCGTGTTGCGGTAAAGCCCAACCAGGAGAGCACTGCCGCTACCGGGAAGGCGATCCAGCTCGCCCACACGGGCAGCACCACTGTGCCGATCGTCACGTCAAAACCCATGAGAATGCGGGTCAATTGCAAAGCGGCAACGACGGCAAAAATCACGGCGGCAAGACGGCAATAGCCTTGGGCTGTCATGACAACCTCCACTAGTTATCCAAGAAACTCCGCAGCTTCCTTGACCGGCTCGGATGCTTGAGCTTGCGCAGGGCCTTGGCTTCGATCTGGCGGATGCGTTCGCGCGTCACCGAGAACTGCTGGCCGACTTCTTCCAGCGTGTGGTCTGTGTTCATGCCGATGCCAAAGCGCATACGCAGCACGCGCTCTTCACGCGGTGTCAGCGAGGCGAGCACGCGCGTTGTTGTTTCGCGCAGGTTCGACTGGATGGCCGCGTCAATGGGCAGAATGGCGTTGCGGTCTTCGATGAAGTCGCCCAGGTGGCTGTCCTCTTCGTCGCCAATTGGCGTTTCGAGCGAGATGGGCTCCTTGGCGATCTTGAGAACCTTGCGCACTTTTTCAAGTGGCATGGCGAGCTTTTCGGCGAGTTCTTCCGGCGTCGGCTCGCGGCCGATTTCGTGCAGCATCTGGCGGGATGTGCGCACGATCTTGTTGATCGTCTCAATCATGTGCACGGGGATGCGGATGGTGCGGGCTTGATCCGCGATCGAGCGCGTGATGGCCTGGCGGATCCACCACGTCGCGTAGGTCGAGAACTTGTAGCCGCGGCGGTATTCGAACTTATCGACCGCCTTCATCAGGCCGATATTGCCTTCCTGGATGAGATCGAGGAACTGCAGGCCACGGTTGGTGTATTTTTTCGCGATTGAAATAACGAGACGCAGGTTGGCTTCAACCATCTCCTTCTTCGCCTGGCGGGCTTCGCGCTCGCCCTTCTGCACGGCCTTGACGATGCGGCGGAACTCAAGAATTTCCAGGCCCGTCTCGGTGGCGAGGTTGTGCACTTCACCACGAATGTTGGTGATCTGGTCCTTCTCGTGCTTGATGAATTGGCCCCACTTCTTGCCCTTGGCGCTGATGCGCTCAAGCCAAGTGGCGTCCAATTCGTTGCCGAAATATTCGTCGATAAAGGCCTGCCGCGGTACGCCATAACTGTCGGCCAAACGCATCAGGCGGCCTTCGAGGCCAACCAGGCGCTTGTTGATCGAATAGAGCTGCTCGACGAGGCTCTCGATACGGTTGTTGTTGAGCGACAGGCTCTTGACGTCGACAATGATTTCTTCGCGCAGCTTATCATAGGCTTTTAGCGACTGGCGCGTGGCTTGTTCGCCAGCAACCTGCAGTTCAAGCTTCTTGTCTTGCTGTTTGCGCAGCTTTTTGTAGGCGTTGGCGATGTTGTCGAAAGTCTCCAAAACCTTCGGTTTCAACTCCGCTTCCATGGCGGCGAGCGAGAGCGCGTTTTCGAAGTCCTCTTCGTCGTCACTTTCCAATGCCGGCAGATCACCGGCCTTGTTGAGTGCTGGCGGGGTGGCGGGATGACCAATGTCGCCCGGCATCACGGGCGGTGGGATCTTGGCCTCGGGACCTTCGTAAGTGGCTTCGAGATCAATGATGTCGCGCAGCAGGATCTTGGCTTCGTTGAGTTCGTCGCGCCAGATGATGATGGCCTGGAACGTCAGCGGGCTTTCGCACAAGCCCGCGATCATGGCTTCGCGGCCGGCCTCGATGCGCTTGGCAATGGCAATTTCGCCCTCGCGCGAGAGCAGTTCGACGGAGCCCATTTCGCGCAAATACATGCGCACGGGATCGTCGGTGCGCTCCGAGGGCTCGGCCTTGGCTTCGGCGCGTGCTGGCATCGATTGTGTCGTGAGCGCGCGGCTTTCTTCTTCGTCGGCGGGCTCTTCAGCGGCGTCTGCGCCTTCCTCGCCTTCGTCCTGCTCGACCACGTTAATGCCCATGTCCGAAAGCATCGCCATGGTATCTTCGATCTGCTCGGAGGAGACTTCCTCGGAGGGTAGAACGGCATTCAATTCGTCGTAAGTGACGTAGCCGCGTGTCTTGGCGGTCTTCAGGAATTTCTTGACCGCCTGATCGGACAGATCGAGCAGGGGGCTGTCGCGCTCGGGAGCGTCAGCCGCTGGGCCTTGGTCCTCGGTGGTCTTTGCGTTTGCCATGGGGTCCAACCGTTTGAAGGAAAGTCGTTTGCGTTGATTGAGACCATTGGCCATGCGCGGCCGCACAGCCGCGCTCTAAAGCCAAATGGCCCCGTGAATGGGGTGATGTAAGAAGCGGCTGACAAGTGCTCCCGGTGCGTCCTGGTGTGGCTTTGGGTGAACCCTCAAAAAGCTCCAGACTTTCCGGCAACCCTTTTTACTCTCGTGCGCTCTCCAAGTCCGTCTCTTATGAAATGGGCCGCCCGCGGGCTGGCTCGATGTTCAGAAGATCAACGTCTGAAGTACACTGCGCGTCCGCTCCCTTAGACAGCAACTGTTCCGCCCAGCATACGCTCTGGATCCTCTGCGGCCGGGTCATCGACCTGGCTCAGACGCTCCAATTCGCTTTGAAGCTCGCAGATCCGCGCAAAGGCCGCGTCGCTGCTATCTTCATGCCACTGCCGTTCAGCCGCGTTGAGCGACCGCCGCAGACCCACTTGGCGGTTATGCATTGCGAGGGCGTGGCACCAGCCATCTTCCACCTCTGCCTGCTCCGTTGAGGGCATTGCGAACTTGTCACACCTATGCGTAACGGCGCGTTCCACGAGTAAAATCACCCGGTCCGCGCCCGATTTAGCGACATGGGCACGAAGTGACGCGCTGTCAAGTGGAGAATCGAGGGCTTGGGCAGAAAGAATGGTGTCGCGCAGCTTTGCCAGAGGCAGCGAGGTCAGGGGCAGGTCGGCGATGGCCTCTGAGTGTTGTTCAATGAGCCAGGGGTGGTTAAGCAGGGTTTGCAGCAACAGGGCCTCCCGGTAGGGCG
>JBEBJD010000112.1:0-5936 GCA_040080075.1 Hyphomicrobium sp.
CAAAGTTGTAGGGCAGCGTCAGAAAACCCTGGCTCACCATCCATCCGCCGACGATCGCGCCAATGATGCCGACGAGAAGATTGCGGATCAACCCGCCGCCGCCTAGCAACAGACCTGCAAGCCAACCCGCAACTAGTCCGTTGAGGACCATGATTACAAGGGCGGGATGTTCGCGCAGGTAAGCAACATAATCCATTAGCGTCTCCTCGCGTTCGTCTCTATGGGCATCAAGACTAAAAACCCCATGCGCAGATCCCGCCCGTCATCAGTGCTGCATTTCGTGGCAGCGGGCCTTGAGGTAGTCGTTCAATAGACTGTTGTAAGCATCAGCGTCGGCCTTTTGACCTGGCGATAATTTCTTGCCCGCAGACTGAGCTTCGATCGACGAGCGAACACCCTTGGCATCAAGCCGGCTCAGTTGCTGCTTGATTGACCCGCAGGAACTGCCAGCAGGCAACGCCACTGCATGACCACCACCGCCGCCGCCAGCACAACCGCCGCCGAATGCGGCCAAGCACAGCACCACCGCCACACCCAGCCGGCGCGTTAAGTCACCCATTTGTCTCACGTGTCCCTCCGCTCCGCCGAAGCCACCGGTTGTCCGCCTGCCGGTCCGCTGCGACGCAAATCGTGCCCTGACATTGACCACATGGCCCCGTGGTTATCAACCCCCAGAGGCCAGAGTGTGGCATTGCCGCCTCATATGGCGACTGTGAAAGCCTGTCTAATTTCAAGGCGATGTCACAAGTCCGGGGGCACATTTAACGTCATGGCCTCAGGACCAAAACGCCGACAAGCCGCAGACTGAGTTTGCACTCGCCGCGGCTTGCCAAAACCAGTTCTAAAAAGACAGCGCCGGATTAAGGTGTTGTCGCCGCCACTGGCGCCGCAACTTGAGCTGCGGGATTGGCAATGGCAACGCCTGCCATCGGTGCGGCCGCTACGGGAGCGGTGGCGGCGGGCATTGCGGGCGCAGCGACCGCTGCCACAGGCGCAGCTACGGGAACGGCTTCAGCTGCGGGTGCAACCGCCGGGGCAGGCGCCGCCGCAGTGACCGCCACGGTCTTCTTAGCAGCAGCCGGCTTGGCAACGGCCGGCGCAACATTCGTTACCTTGGTATTGGCAGCCGGCGCGGCTGCCGCGGCAGCGGGGGCAACCGGCATTGGCTTGGCTAAGCCAGGAACTGAGCACTTCGACTGATAGTCCGAATTGGCCCGGTCGAGTTCGGTCATCTTGGCAAGCGACTCGCGCTTGACCGATACGGTCGTTGACTTACCAGCTGAAGCCTTTTCGACGCGCTCTGTGACACCATCCTTGCGCAGGGCATCAATTTTGGCTGTCAGGGCGATGCACGCCGGATCCAGCTTTTGTGCCGGTGCCGTCTTTGTGGCATCGACGGACGACGTTGTGAGGCTCGATCCGAGCATCCCGCCATCGCTTGAGCAGCCTGCCAGAAGTGCCGCCGAAGCGGTCAGTGTGACAATCGAAGACAAAAAAGATTTCATATATTCCCCCGGCCGTATCCAGCCGTCCCCACTTATCTGTTACACTTATCGTTGTTCCCCACCGATCCCCCGGCGACAAGATCCCCGTGCCTATGAGGCGTGTATGAGAGGTTCTTGACACGCCCGAATCTGTGGACAGAAGCGGGATTGTGATGAGAGCACCACAAAAAAGAACCTTTTGATGGCGACGTTAGTGCACATTTCCTAGGCTGGGAAGCCTTTGAATGAGCGAATCATTTGCACAGCCTTAATGCAACTGGCCGCAACCAACAGCACGGCTGCTGCCAAAATCAGCGCTCCAGCGGCTGGCAACGCCAGGGGATGGTGCCAGTTAAGGCAAATCCGGTGCGTGGCCTTGAGCCGCCGGTGCGGCGCCCTGAAAAGGGCGTTTGAATGCGGGCCTAGCCACGGCTCTCTCGTGACAGGTTTGAATTGGGCAACCTGGGCGCGGGCGGAAAGTGGCGGCGGTGCCCGCAAAAGCCGGCCGTGGCGCCGGCGCGAAGGCTCGGCCCCCGCAGGAGCCAAGGTGCCAGCCGCACGGTCGTGCCGGGCCCAATATTTGGCACGATTCCATTTCGGCTGAGGCCGGTTGGGAGGCACGGCAATATCCTCGCTTGGACTTTGGTCACCTGGAGCGCCGAACCAATTCCCTCAAGATCGGCGCTCTTAGCTTTTGTTTTGTCGCATTTTCTACGAAGAACCGGGATCCACTTCGCAGGACAAATGCTCTAGGGTCGTTCCGGTCTCAGTTGAATCGTGGAACGACCCTAGCTCTTTGTTCTTTCGTGCTTCTTGCCGGGAAAACCGCTCACACTTTTCCCGGAAGCACTCTGTTTTGTCGTGCTTCTTGCCGGGAAAACCGCTCACACTTTTCCCGGAAGCACTCTGTTTTGTCGTGCTTCTTGCCGGGAAAACCGCTCACACTTTTCCCGGAAGCACTCTAGGATTTAACGCCAGAGACGGCCCCATGCGAAACGAAATTCAAAGGCCTTCAGACGCTGCGGGTCTGCGCCATATCGAGACCTTTTCGTGCCCAATCGAGCGCGGCGCTCACCTCGGACCGCACGCTTTGCTCGATGCCCTTCAAGCGGGCTTCCGTGCTCGCGCCTCCCGCCGCGGCAATACGCGCACGCGCCTTGGCAACAGGATCGGTTTCCTCGCGCGGGCGTTCGATGCGCACGCAATGGCCCGGCGTGTTGGCATGTCCCTTGTAGCGGTAGGTCAAAATTTCGAGCACCACGCAACTCCCGCCATTCACCCTAGCGTCATGCCGCACATGGCTGAGAGCCTCTTGAGCTGCGGCCTTGACGGAGCGCACATCGAGGCCATTGACCTGTGACGTCTTAATACCCGCCTCTGCACAGAGTTCGAACAATGCCGATGGCTTGGCAGTGCACAAACCGGCGTCTGGCACGTCAAAACCGGTATTCTCAATGACGAATAAGATAGGTGGGCCCTGTGAGGCCGCGTGTGCAATAACCTTAATCAGCGCATCTGTCTCGCCCGCGCCCGCGCCCTCGCCCACACACCACACCGCCGCGTGCTCCCGCCCGCAAGCTGCCGCAACTTTCGATAGGGTTAGAGCCGGCGATCCTGACGCCGGTAGAACTGGTCCATCAAGACGCGAGCGGTCTTGTGGGTCGCCGCTCAATAGTGCCGCCATCAATGGGCCGGGCGGCACCCCGCTCGCCAACATCAGGCCGTGCGGACGCGGGCCAGCAATCATTATGCACAACGGCCCAGCCGCTAACGCCAAACCGGCGGCCACGGCCTCCTGACCGATCGATAAGGGGTCGAGGCTGAAAATCTTTCCCAAGGCATAGAGTTGCCCAGCCTTCTCCTCGAAGCGGCGGATGAGCAGCATGATTTGATAAGCGCGAAGCTCTTCCGGCTCACTCCAGTTGAAGATTTGATCGGGGTGAGCGCTATCGAGTTGATCGGGCATTTTGGGCTTCTACGGTTGCCGCGAAAACCATCTCATAGAGGCTTCACAGATCGGACGGAAGAACTGCACAAGCCGCACGAATGTGGCCGCAGTTTAGCGGTGTTCGCGCTGGCTCCGAAATGGAAAACTCACCGTGCACTGCAGCAAAAAACAATCGGCGCCGGAATCAGGGCTGCGAACCGGTATCGAGCAGCACCCGGTCGCCGGGTGCGACAAAACCAAGTTGATCGCGGGCAATTTCTTCGACGAGATCCGCGTTGGGCAGCTCCGGCGTCAACAGCGCCACATCGCGTTCCAGGCCAGACCGCACAGCCTCGAGGCTTCTGATCTCGAAGTCCAGCAAACTGGACCTCTCCCTCAGTTGACGGCGCGCCTCGAAGCCATGACGGCCATAGATTGAATGATGGCCGAACGTGACTGTAAGTCCAATGCAGCAAAGCAAAACAATGAGCTGCGGCAGTCTCATTCGAATATCATTTAATGTTGGACGCAGCACGGGATCGTTCGAGGTGACGCGAGAAGAGAGAACCGGGAACTTGTCCATCATGCGCGCCGCCAGTTAAACGCAGGTAAACCGCTGTGCGATTGTGACAAGATTTTTTTTGGGGGGGGTGTGGAGCGGGGTTGAAGATCAGCGAGAGTTGTAGGGGTTTCATCTGGCGTGGTTTGCGAATTCTGCTGACATGAGCAGAAATCCCTGCGCTTGAATTCAGGCTCGACTCACGCGGTCGTTAGCAAAGACGCAGGTCCAGTCGAATCCGTCGGAAGGCAGGATAGAAGTTTTGACTGGTGCCCAAACCGGCCCTGGCCGATTTTGAGCTAAATCAAGAAATCACAGCCGAGATTGGCTTAGCCTTATTCTGCGGGTCGCGTTGCCAGCGTAGCCGGGTATTGGCAGGTTGCGCGATCCGCGTTGGCGCTACGCAGCGCCACCAATTTTGAGCGATATTTCCAGGTCTGAAATCAACTGACAAGGGAGGCTTTGATGGCAGGAGCAGCTCAAGAAGACTACCCAGTTCATGTAAGCGATTACCGCAGTTTTGTTCGGGGCGTGCAGATCATCGTCGCAGGGTTAGCGGTCCTGCTGCTCCTCATGGCTCACTTCCTCTTATAGGTCGCCCTCGGACAAAGCCATCCCCTGACGTGTCAATCTGGGTGGGCCCTGGCGAAGTGCCCCGTGAACGCGAACTAGGCTTGCGATTGTGCCGTTCGTAGTGGCACCCCAAGCGCGCGCGCCACCCTCACGTGCACCCTCACACGCCAGCCCGCAAAATGCCCCGCCCGGCATTGCGGGCGACATGGCCCAGCTCACGGAATAGCCCCCCAATCTTCATAGCGCATTCCAAAACATCAATGGACGTGGCGATTTAGTATTTTTCCGACCCATATCAATATTTACCGTTTTAAGTGTACTTATAACGTTCAATCCGGTAAAAGATGCGTATGGTGCTGAATAACGAACAAGCTCGGCAACTGATCGACGTGGCGCGCGTGCACGCCGGGCTTCGGGAGAACTTGCGCGAGTTGAAACAAGCCTACAGATATGCGCCGCGCTGGCGCACCATCTCCGGTCGCGAATACCTCTACCTTGGCGAAACTTCGCAAGGTGCACGCAACTCCCAGACTGACGCTATTTTTAAGACCTATTCCGAGCGGCGCGAAACGCTGAAATCGCGAGTCGCCGCTTTGCTAGCCCGGCTCGATGATATGGCGCCCGTCAACCGGGCATTGCGTCTGGGCCGTGTGCCCAAGCTACCAGCTCGCATCCTGCGCGCACTCGATGCCGAAGGTCTGCTTGGCCGCGGCCTGACCGTGATCGGGACGCACGCCCTCTTTGCTTACGAGATCGCAGCTGGTGAGTTTTTCCAAAGCGAACTTCTCGCGACCGCCGACCTTGATCTGTGTTGGGATGCCAAGTCGCGTCTCACGATCCTGACCGATGAAGGCAATGCACAAAGCGTACTCTCCATCCTTCAGCGCGTGGACCGGTCCTTTAGCGCAAAGACGCTCTATGGCATTGGCGCCGTCAACGACGAACAGTTCATCGTGGACTTGATCTCGACAGCGGAAGATTTGCCGGAACCCGCGACCGGACTAGCAGGCGACATTTCCGCGTCACCAATACCCGAGACGGCCGCACTGCTTGCAGGCAAACCATTCTCAGCGATGGCCATTGGTGAAGACGGACTTCCAGTACAAATAATATGTCCGCCGCCCGACGCATTCATTCAGCACAAGCGGGCCATCTCGGCTGCCACGAGCGGGCGCCCTGCGCTGCAACGGCACCGCGATGAAGCGCAGGCCGAGGCCGTCGCAACGATCGCTCACGTGCTCAATGCCGCCAAAGATATGTACTCGGAGCCGGGCGCTTGATCATGATCGCCGCGCAAAGCCAGGCATTCGATCGAGGCTAAGTTTGAACGAACCGGTTAAACCCCCGCCCGCAAAATGCCCCGCCCGGCATAGCGCGCCACATCACCCAGTTC
>JBEBJD010000009.1:0-25356 GCA_040080075.1 Hyphomicrobium sp.
ATCTCTGCCGCCGATGCCGCACTATTGCGCGACAGCGTGGCAGCTGTTCGCGCGTCCAATCGTTCAAAGGGCGCTGAGTTGCAGGCCCAAATCCAAG
Source organism: Hyphomicrobium sp. (assembly GCA_040080075.1). Taxonomy (GTDB): domain Bacteria; phylum Pseudomonadota; class Alphaproteobacteria; order Rhizobiales; family Hyphomicrobiaceae; genus JANNFX01. The sequence continues at coordinate 98 of JBEBJD010000009.1, forward strand.
ACCCGGCCGGCCGCAAACTGGCCGATTGGTTCCGGCTCAAGAGCGGCTATGGCACGCCTGCCGAATACCGCGCGTTTCTGGAGGCTAACCCGACCTGGCCCGAGCGGAATCTACTCACCCAGCGCCTCGAAGAAGCCCTGTTCACTCAAGGTGGAACCGCAGCCTCCATCAAAGCGAGCTTCAACGACAAGCCGCCGCAAACTGGCATCGGCAAAGCGGCATTGGCGTCAGCGCTATTGGCTGAAGGCAACACCGCGGAAGCAACGCGGCTGGCGGCACTGGCTTGGCGTGAAGACAGTATACCGGCAACGCTCGAAACAGGATTTCTCGAACGCTTCGGCAGGTTGCTGACACCCGCCGATCACAAGTGGCGTCTCGACCGGCTGATTGTCGACGACCTTCGCTACGCCGGTGAGCGCAAGGCGCGCGCTGAATATGCCCGCCGCACCATCACGCTGATGCCACCGGAGGCACAAAAAATCGCCACCGCGCGCCTCGCCGTATTTCTCCAGGCGGCCGGCGGCAAAGCGCTGATCGACGCCATCCCGGCCCAATCTGAGCCAGACTGGGGCCTGGTGTTCCATCGCATTCAAGCCCTACGGCGCGCGGGCAAACGCGATGAAGCCGCAAACATGCTGCTCGGCGCGCCCACAGAGGCGGCGAAGACGGTGGTGCCCGATTCCTGGTGGGAGGAGCGCCGCGCCAACGCCTATGCAGCGATGACAGCGCGCAAATATGAGCTGGCATACGATTTGGTACGCGACGCAGGCCCATTGACCGTCAATCCACTCAAGGAACAGCAATTCCTAGCCGGATGGCTGGCGCTGCGCATGCTCAAGGACCCCAAACGCGCCGAGCCCCATTTCCTGGCACTCAAGAAAGCCGCCGATGGTCCTCTATCACGCGCCAAGGCGAATTACTGGCTCGGCCGCACAGTGGAAGTCACCTCGGGACGCGCTGCGGCCGACGCTTATTATCGTGAAGCGGCCCTAGATGCCGATACCTTCCACGGCATGCTGGCGCGCCAAAAGCTGGAACCTGGCAATCAGACGATCACAATTGCTGCGCCTGCCCCGCCATCGGATGCCGAGATTGCGCGCTTTAGAGATCTGGATACGGTGCAAGCCGTTGTTGCAGGCCGCAAAGCCGGGCTCGATCGCGACATCATGCGCTCGTTCCTTGTTCAATTGCGTAACGTCTTCGAAGGTGAATCAGGAGCCGCGCTCGTCGCGCATCTGGCCGAAGCCATCGGCGATACGCAGATGGCCGTTCGCACCGGTAAGGCCGCCGCCGGCGCACGCCAGAATTTGCTCTACTATGCCTATCCGGTGCACTCTTTCCCCGCCTACGCTCCCTTGCGCAAGCCGCCTGAGACGGCGTTTTTGCTTGGAATTGCGCGCCAGGAAACCGAATTCAACAATCTCACGGTCTCGGGCGCGGGCGCCAAAGGCCTGCTGCAAGTCATGACCGTGACAGCCCAGCACGTTTGCCAGGACTACAAGATCAAATGCGATGTGAAGCGGCTCCTCACCGACACCGCGTATAACACCATGATGGCCTCGGCTTACACCGCCGACCGCATGGACGAATTCCGCGGCTCATACATTTTGGCTCTGGCTGCCTACAACGCCGGGCCAGGCCGCGCGCGCCAGTGGATACGCGAATTGGGCGATCCCAGAGACGCCGATGCCGACCCCATCGATTGGATCGAACGCATTCCTATTCAGGAAACCCGCGAATATGTGGCCAAAGTTCTGGCCAACATTCAGATTTACCGGGCACGCCTTGGCGAGAATTCAACCGCTCTGCGCCTCGAAGACGATTTGCGCCGCTCCAAAGCCGGTACAAAGGCTGCTGAGAAATCTGATGGATAACGAAACTCCTGTCAGGCTGACAATCCGGCCATGTCCGTGCCGGGCCTCGTCACTCCGTTAAATGACAACTTCTGACCGCCGGCCCCAACATACTGAGTTCAAGGATATTTCCGCGTGACACCCGCTTCTACAGTCATCGAAGACATCACTTTTACTGCGCGCGACGGCCTGCGGCTCCATGCCCGCCACTACAGTCCTCGCGAGGCCTCCCCAGTTGCACGCCGCCCGGTGCTGTGCCTACCTGGCTTGACACGCAATGGCCGCGACTTTCACGATTTGGCTGTGGCCCTGTCGGGCATGCAGGGCCTCACGCGAGACGTCTACACGCTCGATTACCGCGGCAGAGGGCTCTCCGAATATGATCCCGACTGGCGCAACTATGCCGTGCCCATCGAAATGCTCGATGTTGCTGATTTCATTACGCTGCAAGACCTTGCCGGATGTGCGATCGTCGGCACTTCGCGCGGCGGGCTTATTGCTATGATTCTTGCGGCGGCTCAGCCGTCGTCGTTTGGGCCGCTGGTGCTGAACGATATCGGCCCAATCATTGAGCGCAGCGGGCTCGCCCGCATAAGCGCCTATGCCGGGCGCATTCCCCTGCCGGGCTCGTGGCCGGAGGCGACGAAACTGGTGCGCGACATGAATGTCCGCGCCTTTCCCTCTGTGCCCGACGACAAGTGGGAACAGATTGCGCGCCAGTGGTTCAACGAACGCAATGGGCGCCCAGCACCCGGCTACGACCCCAAGATCGGCAATTCCCTTTCAGTTCTTGATGGCCCGATCCCCGCGTTGTGGCCTCAGTTCGAAGCCTTGAAAATCCATCCTTTAATGGTCTTACGGGGCGAAAACTCCGACATCCTATCGGCAGCAACGGTCGATGAGATGCGCCGCCGCCATCCGGTCTTCACCGATATGGTCGTGAAGGGACAAGGGCACGCGCCGCTGCTAGCCGATAAGCCATCGATCTTGGGCATATCGGCCTTCCTCGATGCCACGGACGGCGTCGTGGGCCATTCGCTGCGCGCCATAGCGTGAGGACGCCCTAGGGGCTGTCGGTGATTCAATCAAAACCGTACAGGCCCTAGTCACCAGTATTGGCATAGTGCCAACTAATCCGGCTTCAAAGCTTGGCGTGAAAAAAGAAATAGCCAAGGCACGCCCACGCGAGACCAAACGCAAACTGCAACACCAAGAGCCCTGCCTCCCCACCAACGGCATGGACCTGGAACACGCCCAAGAAGGCCGCCAGCCAGTAGAGTATGAACCCGCCAAGTGCTGCGGCAAAGGCGGCGACAATCAGCTTCTGCCACTGGTCGGCGGTGCGCCCCATCTGGAAGCCAATTGCAATGGTTGCTGGGTTTAGAAGTGCAATGAGGACCAAAGTAACCGGATCAAAGGCATTAATCGCAATCATCGGCCAATCCCGCCACCATCACTGTTCCCATTCCCATTCCCATCCGTCTGGCGGCGTAGTTTTTCCTCTTCATATTGCACGAACCAGCCGATCATGTTGCGCCACTGCGCGCCCACCATCTCGACCATTTCCGGCGGCAAGTCCTTTGACGCGGCACGTGCCTTGACGCGATCAATCACCTGTTGAATGCGCCACGGCACGACAGCGCCTTCGGTCGAGTTGACCTTAAGCTGCCAAGCTCGGTCGACATAGCCGAAGCGCTCGGCGATCAGATCCACGAGCGCCGCATCGATGCGGTCGATTTCGGTTCGGACCTGCACCATGTCGGCACAATCCCAGGGGCGTTTGGCGTCCATTATTTCTTTTCCTTAGAGACTTACTTCAGTGGCGTGCACCAGACGCCACCATGCCGAAGCTTGATAGGCGACGGCAAACCGGAGGCTCTGACGGAGTGCCCGAAACGACGAGGGGCGTTGATTTCAAATTGCGCTGCAGCGTGCATCGGTTTTCGATTGCGCCCTGCGATAACGGAAGCCCAGAATTCATGTGACGCTTCGTCAACTTGGCGGCAATATCTGGACGCACTTTCTGGACTGCTGCATCTGGTATAGCATCGACAAACACAACTGATGAAACGGTTGGTTCGCCCGTTCCGCGAAGTACGAGGGTATCTAGTGTAAGCATTCCCAAGTCAACCACCTCGCCGGCTTCAACACTAAAGCTCGCGTAAGGTTGTCCAGGCGCGGCATGGTAATTGCTCACGATCCGCCTTTGCCCATCCAGTTTGTCGCAAGTTATTCCATCAATAATGTACGATCCTGCGGTTAGCTCACTCGCAAGCAACCCCACTTTCATCTGATAATCCTGGGGGCCGCTCATATAAGTTGGCGTCTTGTTGGCATTGGATGGAGGTTCGTGGAGTAGGTTTGCAGTGATCCTATCGCACTCCATAATAACGTATGTACCGGAGATCTGAACCGCCATAATGGCGAGCGCAATTTTCTTTTCTTTGAGGCTGTCCTGCGTAAAACCTACGCCAGGAATAGGCATGGAACTTCCTCCACATCCACTCGCGAAGTTAGCAATGATCGAGCATAGCGCCGTTCTAAACCATCGCTTACCAGCCTCGCTATTCATACAGGCAAGTCCCCTCGAATAAACCACTCGACAGCTACTTTGCCTTGCCCTTTGGTTTGGCTGATGCAGCGGGTGCCTTGGTGACAGCAGGCTTTGCGGCCGTCTGAGTTGTGGTGCTGGACGGCGCCCACCACTTCTGCGGAATGGCAAAGCGCCCGGCCGCATCTTCGATCGCCTGACCGGCACGGAACAGCGTCGCCTCGTCGAATGGCTTGCCAATGAGCTGCAGCCCGAGCGGCGTGCCTTGTACTGACAAACCTGCTGGCACCGACATGCCCGGCAGGCCCGCCATGTTCACCGTGACAGTGAAGATGTCTTCAAGGTACATGGCGAGCGGATCGCCGGTCTTTTCGCCAAATGCAAAGGCGGGCGAGGGCGTTGTTGGCGTCAACACAACGTCGACCTTGTTCCAAGCTTCGTCGAAGTCGCGCTTGATGAGCGTGCGCACCTTCTGTGCCTTGAGATAGTAGGCATCATAGTAGCCGGCCGACAGCACGTAGGTACCGATCAGAATGCGCTTGCGCACCTCTCGTCCAAAACCGGCGGCGCGCGTTTGCTCGTAAAGATCGGTGATGTCGCGGCCGGGCACGCGCAGACCATAGCGCACGCCATCGTAGCGGGCGAGGTTCGAGGAGCATTCGGCCGGCGCCACAATATAGTAGGCGGGCAATGCATACCTGGTGTGCGGCAGCGAAATCTCGTGAATAGTGGCGCCCGCTGCCTTCAGCCAGTCGATGCCCTTCTGCCAGAGTTCCTCGATCTCCTTAGACATGCCATCGACGCGGTACTCCTTGGGCACGCCAATGCGCAAACCCTTCACGCCCTTTGTCAGCGCAGCTTCGTAATTAGGCACTTGTGTGTCGACGGATGTCGTGTCCTTGGGGTCATAGCTTGCCATAGAGCCCAGCATGATGGCGGCATCGCGCACCGTTTTGGCAATGGGGCCAGCCTGATCGAGCGAGGAGGCAAATGCGACGATGCCCCAGCGCGAACAACGGCCATAGGTGGGCTTGATGCCGACGGTGCCGGTGAGGGCTGCCGGCTGGCGGATCGACCCACCCGTATCGGTAGCGGTGGCCGCCAGGCACAAACCGGCCGACACGGCGGCCGAGGATCCGCCCGACGATCCGCCAGGCACCAGTTTGTCGTCTGATAGCGAGCCGTCCTTAGCCCAATTTTTGGCCCGCCGCCGCCAAGGCGACACGACATTGCCGAAGGTGCTGGTCTCGTTGGACGAGCCCATGGCGAATTCATCGTTGTTGAGCTTGCCGAGCATAACGGCGCCCGCGCCCCATAAATTGGCGCCGACTGTCGACTCATAGGGCGGCTTAAAGTCGTCGAGTATCTTTGAGCAGGCAGTGGTGCGAATGCCGTTGGTGCAGAACAGATCCTTGTTCCCAACCGGCAAACCTTCGAGGGGCCGCGCCTGCCCGGCTTGAAGGCGCCTATCGCTTTCAGCGGCCTGGGCGAGCGCGTGCTCAGCCGTAACCAGCACATAAGCGTTCAAGGCGCCATTGGCTGCCTCGATTTCGCTCAAGAAAGCCTTGGTCAGTTCAGTTGCGGTGAATTTCTTCTTGGTGAGCCCGTCGCGCGCCTCAGCGAGCGTCAGAGCGGTCAGGTCCGTCACGCGTTATTTCCTCTTGTCTGCATCACAGCGTATAAATTTCGTGGTCTTGCCATCAACCGTCACCGAGATGCTTTGATCCTTTGAGTTAAGTTCAAAAGTATCGGTTTCTTCGCTCTCATCGGCTTCCTCGGCGCACGACATTCTGGCCACCCAGACGCGGCCCTTGACCTTTTCCTCAATTGACAAGAACGAGCATCCGCCTTCCCACGACTGGAAGCCATCGTTAGTCAGCGTTTCAGGAACCGTCTCGACGTTTTTGGGACCGCCCGCTTCAATCTTGGCCAGTTTCTCGCACCGTCCTTCCATGACGTAGGTCCCGGAAATGAAACCTGCTGTCTGATTGCCCGTTTCAGCAGGAGCTGTTGCCGCCAAAATAATTAGGGCTCCCGTCAGGGCGGACGCAACATTCGAGACCATCGGCTTCACTCCACATCACGCGCTTTTATTGGCCTTTGCCGCGTCGGCGCGCGCCTTGTTCACCTGATACGAGCGGCGCGAATAGAACAGGCTGACAAGCCCGAAAACAATCGACAATGGCGCATTGACCTGTTCGGCCAGCTCGCGCGCCTGATTGACGATGGCCGGTGCGGCAATCGAGTCTGGCGCCAGTGAGCGGGTGCCATTGCCCGCGTCCTCTTTGGGAACTGCCATCAGGATGATGCCTGTTGCGATCAGCAAGAGAGCGAGAAGTGCAAAAATCTTCGACATGGGACACCTTTGGTATCTGCAAACGCCAATACAAGGCTATTCGACAACCTTGGGAACGACATAAAAGTGGTCTTCGGTCATCGGCGCGTTCTTGGTCACATCGTCAGCCTTTTCGCCGTCCGTCACCTTGTCGTGACGCAATTTCATGGCCTGGGCGACGACACGCGTCATTGGCTCGACATTTGAAGTATCAACCTCATCGAGTTGCTTGACCCAGTCGAGGATGCCTGACAGCTCCTTTTCTAGCCCTTTTGCTTCGGCATCTGTCACTTTGATCCGGGCCAGCCGCGCAATGCGCCTCACCGTCGCTTCGTCTACCTGCATGTGCGGTCCAATGCGCGTTGGAAGATCGGGATATATGCGAGCCTGTCTTACCCGCAGCGGCAGGGTGTGCGCAACCGGAACACGGGAGTACGCCGCGGCACCGCACTCAGGTCCGGCCAATCGTTCGCCCCGCCTACCCATATATTTGATTTAAAATACCTTTTCCGTGCCGGAGCGTCTCCCTACAACGCCGTCATGCTCCCCCTGGAACGCCGCGCACCATCGTCTTCCGTATCACTGGCACCAGTGGCGGCCACGGTGTCCAGCATATCAACCCTGAGGACGCGGCGATGCCGGACCAATTCATCGAATTTCCGGCCAATGCCGCAGCCATTATGCCGGTCATGCTCGGCACCGGAGCCATATGCTGGTGGCTAGGCCGCAAATCGGGCTCCTTTGATCTGTCGCGGCCCTTCATTGCTTCGGATATCAGAACTTGGCCGTGCCTGTACACGATGGGCCACTTCGCCATTTTTGCACTTGCCAACTGGTGCACATCGTTCTGGCTTGACGGCAGCCTGGCCGCTTGCGTTGGCGCTTTCGTTGCCTTCGGCATTGTTCCGATGATTGCTGGCGCCAAATACAGCTGAGACTTTGGCCGCACGCCCTGTTTCATGGTGGCCTGCTCCTGACAGGCCCACTGCGATCTGGGCCAACACTGGCTGGCCCAAGTCTAGTTGTCAGTGTAAATGACGGACCATGACCGCTCCATCTTCAACTCCGCCTTTCGCTCCCCGCTCCTCCTATGCGGGCAGTACGCTAGAAGATGCGCTCGCATTTCGCGACGGGCTGGCGGATGGCACACGTCTCATCGGCATTGACGCTGGTACAAAAACTCTAGGGCTCGCTCTGTCCGATGTTCAGCGCATCATCGCCTCACCGCTTGAAACCATTCAGCGCACTAAATTCACTGCTGATGCCGCACGCCTGCTGGAATTGGCGAGTGGCCATAAAATATCAGGCTTTGTGCTGGGCCTGCCGGCCAACCTCGACGGCAGTGAAGGACCGCGCGCCCAGGCGACTAGGGCATTCGCGCGCAACATCAACAAGCTGTCGCCACTGCCAATATTGTTGTGGGACGAGCGCCTGACAACGGCACAGGCTGAACGCATGTTAATTGCGGCCGACACATCGCGAAAGAGGCGAGCAGAAGTCATCGACAAGCTGGCTGCCACACTTATTTTGCAAGGCGCGCTGGACCGCATGCGCTGGTAACAAGAAAATTATCCAAAGACCGCCATAACCCACCTCAGAGTGGGCCCAATACTGTCGCACCCGCGCCGCAATAGTTACCGACACTCGCTTTCATGCCTTTGAATGACCTTGTGGACAGGTCTGGCGTGTGAAGGCGGGAGTCGATGAGTAAGACAACAAAATCCAAGGCGCTTCTCACGTCACGCGACGACGTCTTGCCATTCAGTGCGTTGTCTTACGCGCCGGCCACTGAAGATCTACTGTCCCGCTATCATGCCAGCGCGCGTCCGGCCCTGCGGCGGCTCATATCTTCGCCGCGATTTGCCGACATTGCGCGCGTGTTCCCTGCCATCGCCTACATGTTCGCCATCCGCCGTGGGACGGCAACCCAGAGGCGTAAGGCGTTGGCGCTAATAGAGGACGGCGCCGAAATCAAGGAGGTGGCCCGCGCTTTGAGCGTACCTATGTGGCTGCGCCGGCTACCACCCGAAGCCTTCGACGATAGCACTATCGCCTTTCCCCGCGCCGAAATTCTGTCACGCCGCATCGTCAATCATCTGCCCTTGGATGCCAGTGAAAGCGCCATGTGGCTGCGCTCAGTCGCCTTTGCCGCTAAGGCCTGCAACGATTTCTTTGCCATCTGGCTGGCACAGCAGAACGTGTTTCACACCAGCACTGACCCGGAGCGGCTATTCTCCGTCCTGTCGGCATATGCTTGGTACTCCACGGCGGAAGATACGCGCGCCCACACCTTGATCGTCGTGCCTTGGCGCCCGGAAATGGCTTTCGATACGGCGGTCTGTGCCGCCAAGTGTTGGCTCAATCGCATTCGGTTGTCGTTGCAGCTGCGCGAGGGTGTGTTGACCGACCCCTGGTTGCAACACGGGGAAGCCCTTGGTCTAACCTTTGTACCTCTGCTCGACAGCCACGATATTCTGGCCGAAGCCCATGCCATGCAAAACTGCGCCGACCAATATGCCGACCGGCTTGCGCGCGACAAATGCAGGCTGTTCTCCGTGCGCCGGCGCGGCCAGCGCGTGGCTACTCTCGAAATCGGTCCCCACATGCGCGAGGCTGGATTTTTAACTGTAACCCAGCTTAAGGCCCGCCAAAACATGCCCGCGGCCCACGATATCTGGCAGGCCGCGCACGCTTGGCTCAGCCAGCAGCCGCAATTGAAGCGCACGCCCGCGATGACACTTCCAGAGCGGCCGCTCGACACGGCTCACTGGCAATCCATGTTGCTCCCCTATCGTTTGGCCCAACGCGGAGCCCCTTGGCTGCCAGAACAGATCACGCCGCACTCTTTTGCAGCGCTAGATCAAGGGGTCGCAGATCTTGCCCGGCGCGGCGGGGTATCCTCTTGGCTGTTTACCTAACCCGAACTCCTCAAACGGGGCGCACCGCCGCGGCCACCTGTAAGTCACTCGTCCTTGAATTCCGGACGAGTTGACTGCTAAGGCAGGACAAGCTGGCGCGCCACACGCGGGGCAACCGCTCGACCCGGTTTACTGACAACCGCCCTTTCAATATGCCAGGCCCGCAAGGTCCAAGGCCATACGGATGCCCCATGAACACCACCGCCGTTCTGTCGCTACCCGATGCCGCTGCACTGGCCTGGTTCTTCCTCTTAATTGGTGGCTATCGCATCGTCGCTGAATTTCGAAACATAAAGAGCCGGAGCATCTCAGGCGCTGTTCAAGTCCAGCGCGTTCGCTGGATGCGCACCATGGCTCAGCGCGACGCACGCCTGATGGACGCCATTCTTCTGGGCCATTTGAGCCAGGGCAACGCTTTCTTCGCATCAACGTGCGCCATTGCCATCGGCGGTTTGGTGACATTGCTTGGACGTGGCGACAGCGCTATGGCGGCACTGCAGGAACTTCCCTATGTCGCGCATTCAACGCCCATCTCATGGACTGTGAAAGTCATTTTGCTTATCAGCATTTTTGCTTATGCATTTTTTAAGTTTGCCTGGGCCTTCCGGCTTAGCCACTACACCGCGATCCTCATTGGGGCTACGCCACTGCTCGAGGCAGGTGACGATGCGGCCTGTTTGCGGCATGCGGATGCAATTGCCGAATTAAACGGAATCGCCGCCGAACATGCCAACGCCGGATTGAGATCTTTTTTTTATTCCATCGCCGCTATGGCGTGGTTTTTCCATCCGCTGCTTTTCATTGCGGCAACAGCGGCAGTCGTCCTAATACTGGTCCGCCGGGATTTCTTTTCCCGTTCGCGAAACATCTTGGCGAGCTGCGACTTTCCTTGATGCAATTATTCCGCTATTTTTCACTCGACAGGGCGCGGAGCCTGGCCACGTAGACCAGCACGGCATTAAGCCGTTGTCTCATCTTCAGTATTCTGCCGTCCGCATTTGCGATCACAATTGCGCAAAAGTAAATTGCTGACAAGCCATTAGCCACGATCAATTGAACAGAGATCGCGTGCACTTATCCTTCAAATCAATTATGGCGTATGATCAATCCTTCACATGATGATGACAATAAATTCCAGGAGTTACGATATTACAATGAGAGCCGACCCTTCAGAAAAACTTCAGTCTGCCATCCACCTTCTACACAGAGCTGGTCAGTGCGCTGATGATCTGTTTGCAAGTCACATCGGCATAACAGATATTACCCCTCGCCAGTTCGCGGTACTGAAGGCCTTATCGATTAGCGAAGATCCTAGTCAATCCGCACTGGTAGAAAAAACGGGCATCGACCGGTCGACGATGGCCGATATCATCCGCCGGCTCGTCGGAAAATCGCTGGTCCAGCGCCGCCGCACGCGCCGGGATGCGCGCATGTATGCCGTTCGCCTGACTGAAAAAGGTAAGGCAGCCTTGGAAACGGCTGAACCTGCGGTGCGCCAGACGGATGACCGGATCCTGTCAGCTATACCGGCTGCGCAACGCGAACAGTTCCTTCGAGCGTTGACGAAGATCGTCGACACAATCGGTCCCGGAGCCCCTACAAAGCCGGAATAGCGGTCCGAGGTCGCGCTAACGATGATGCGCAATGACAGCGATGCTGCCTTTGGCAGGTGGGGCCGAACCCCATGCCGCCATTTGAGAAAAATGCGCCTATCTCGTTGAGTGCGCTAGTCCACCAAGTCCCAAGACTTAAACAAAAGGCGGGCCAACCGGTCCGTGCGCTCTTCGATCTGCTGCGGCGCCCAATCGCTTGCACTGAGAAGTTCTTGCGTCAAAGCAAATCTGCTCAAGGCGTAGATCTTCTTCTTTTCAGGCCAGTCGCAGGCATCGGCCGCCCGGTTGTTCTCCGCGGTCAGGAAGGTGAGGTTGCCAAGCCGGTGGGCATAGGATTTTACGGAAGCCTCCGTCTTGAAGTGCCGGCGCCACCCGCTACCTTCCACCCAACCGCGCGGCAGCACGTGTTCGATAGTCAAATTGACTGGACAGATTGGGCCGGGATCCGGTCCTAATTTCAAGCTGATTAAGCGCAAGATTTTGGCGGCGTACTGTTTGTTATCGAACGTATTGCTTCTCAAGTTCGTCCAGGCGTTCTTGCGCACGGCCTGGTTGATATCGAGTTCCTTCATATCCGCAACTGCCAAATCCTTGTCGATCTCAGAGATGAGGCGGATGACTTGGCGCTGCTGCCGGGTTGGGTCGATGCCAGCCAGCCGCAGCAGCCAGACCAGCCGCTCGAGCCGATCGAAAAAAGCGGCCGTCTCGCCGTCTTCTCCCCGCCGGTCGATCCATCGCAACGCGGCGGGGATCCACAGATCGGCCGTGATCCATGTCAGGCGGTCGATCGAGCCGGAAATTGCCGCGCGTGATATGAGTGTTCCGACTTCGCGCTTTCGTATGGCCTGAAGTTGAGCGGCCATCGGGGCGATGACCCCCTCCATAAAGGGCTTGCCAGACTTATTGAGCGAATAGGCCTGCGCCAAGTCTGTTTCGATGGGTTTTTCGGATCGCTTCCGCAATTTCAATGTACGCACGTGGCCCAGGAGCGCGTGCATGTCGTTCGAGCCGAGCTTGAATTCGCAGTCTTCCCAAATACTGCGGCATGCTTCGCGATGCTGCACAGGCATCATCGACAGCAAACTGGCCTTGGCCCGGTTGGCAGCATTAAAATCGCGCCGGGTCTCCTCCTCTGTCTCGAGCATGCGCCAAGCCTCATCCTCGTCTTCGACTTCTTTGAGGATCACAAAGCACCGGTCCGACAGCGTTTCGATCAAGCGCTGACGGATTTCCTCGGGGACTTCTCCGCTCGATAATTCTGCAATGAAGTAGTCGCGATTCTCGATGACATTGCGCTCGGTCTCAGAAAGCGCGTCTACCTCCGCGATGGGCGACTGTCCGGTGGAGTCTGGAACCTGCACGAACTGTTCGCAAAACCGGGTCAGGTTTTCTTGCGTCTGTAGCCGGTAGTCGGGCCCACCGATAAAACTCTGCAACAGAGTCTTGCTCGCCGGATCGCTTGTTAAATCGCGCAATACCGCAAAAAGCAGAGACAATGTCATGACGCGCTGATGCCCGTCCACCAGCGCCGTCGTCGTGTCACCCGGTTTTCTGGCCAGCATCAAGGAGCCTAGAAAATAGCGGCGCCTCGTCTCATCTTCCTCGTAGGCCACATCAAAAAGGTCAGTCAGCAAACGTCCGGCCTCATTCGTCTGCCACGCATATGCTCTCTGGAACCAGGGCAAACGGAACGTATGCTCGCCGGAAAAAAGCTGCCGCAGACTGACAACGCGCACCGAAATGAAGCCGTCCACCTAGAGCCCCTTAACACTGAAATACATTATGTCAGAAAACGCCTAAGCCATGATCTAGCAACCGGCGCCCACGCAATTGACGCCACTGCCTCCACGCCATTCGAAATGCCTTGACCGCATACTTGGAGCCGTGGATCCCTCCAACTCGCCAAGGCCTCAAACGTTTTTTCAACTCGAAAGAAAACCTGGTTCCTTGCGACCAAGCCCACTCCCGCTGTGGTTTGGTCTACATAGCCTGACTTAACGCCAAGCCGGCACATTCGACGCCCGCTGCGCACGGTTAGCCTAGCTAGATGCTCACACACCGCACCTGCCGGCTCATGCGCCACATGATGACGATTGAAGAACAATCGTCCACGCCGCTGAGAGGAAGTTATGCTACTGGCGCGCGCACATGAATTCAATCTCGCCCCGTAAAAATATCATCAAATGAAATGACTAGCACTCTCGTCAAAGTATAGACGTAATGCACTTTAGCCGCCCAGTTCGACAACTTGCCTATTTGATTTGGATCATTCATCTGACGCCACAAAATCCGGAAGGATGCTATGCCTGAATTTGAGGCACCCGCACTCGTGTCCCGACTCCGAAGTTCGTTTCATTCCCCGGCGGGCACTTTGCGAACTGCGGAGCCGGCAAGGACGCTAGAAGCCCAGGAATCGAGTGTGATGATCGAGAAGCCCGCTATTGAGCCTAGCCGCAACAAAGAAGCGGACTTCTCGATCATCACACTCGTGTTCAAGATTGCTACTGCGGCGCAGTGGCAGGAAGCCACGCAGCGCGGTGCGTTCATGGGATCGCTCGACGACATCCGCGATGGCTTCATTCATCTATCTGCAGGGCATCAGGTGCGCGAGACCCTTACCAAGCATTTCCATGGTCAGCGCGATCTCGTCCTCATTGCGCTTCCAGTTGTGAGCCTTGCTCCTGATTTGAAGTGGGAGGTGTCACGCGGCGGCGATAAGTTTCCGCATCTCTATGTACCGCTCGAGACCCGCCACGCCTTGTGGATGAAGCCGTTGACGCTTAACAGCGAGGGTATTCCCCTGCCTCCTGAGGACCTTGCTTAATGCTCCAGGCTTTTTATAGTCTAGTCCGCTCAGCACTCTTCAGGCTGCCACCGGAGGAAGCACACGAGCTGATGCTCAAATCAATGGAAATAGGGGCCTACCCTCGCGCGGTCGCCCCAGATCCCGCGGTTCTTGGTCAAGTCCTGTGGGGGTGCCGGTTTCCAAACCCACTCTCCATTGCCGCCGGCTTTGACAAAGACGCCCGGGTTCCAGATGCGGTTCAAGGACTGGGATGCGGCTTTGCCGAAGTGGGGACGCTGACGCCCGATCCGCAAGCAGGCAATCCGGCACCGCGCGTTTTCCGGCTTGTAGCCGACGACGCTGTGATCAACCGGCTGGGATTCAACAACGGCGGGCACGCCCCCGCCCTCGAGCGCCTGCAGAAGCGCACCCACCGGGGCACGGTCGCAGTCAACATCGGCGCCAATAAGGATAGCAAGGACCGCGCCGCCGACTATGTTTGTGGCATCGATACTTTTTACGATACCGCTAATTTCTTCACGATCAACATTTCCTCGCCCAACACGCCGGGGTTGCGCGATTTGCAGGCGCCGGACGCGCTCGATGATCTGCTGACCCGGGTGATGAGCGCGCGCCAGCGCCATACCGGGCAGGGCAAGAGTAAGCGAGCCATCGTTGTTAAGATTGCGCCCGATATCGATGATGCAAGCTTCGCTCCCATGATCGCGCAATTGGCCGCTCACGGCGTTGATGGCATTGCTATATCGAACACCACCTTATCGCGAGGGGCACTCAAGGACGTAAATGCACGGGAAGCTGGCGGATTGTCTGGACGGCCATTGTTTCAGCGCTCGACCATCATGCTGGCCCGCGTGTATCAGGCCACTGGCGGAACCATTCCGTTGATCGGAATTGGCGGTATCGACAGCGGAGAGGCGGCGCTTGCCAAGATCGAAGCCGGCGCCACGCTCATTCAGCTCTATACCGGCCTCATCTACAAGGGCCCCGGACTCATCGGCAGTATCAAAGAGTATCTGGCCGCCACTTGCCAGCGCGAAGGCGTGGCTTCAATTTCCGCTCTGCGAGGCCGCCGCACTACCGAGTGGGCCGCGAAACCCCTGGAATAACAACGGATCCCGGCAGCCACTTTGACAGCCGGGACGGGTGCCGCCATCCTCGCCTCATGAAATTGAGCGATTCGCGTTATTTGCCGACGTTCGAACTCGAAAGCGTCGAACTTGAACTTCGCGGCGGACTCATCGCCGGCGTCGATGAAGCTGGACGCGGGCCATGGGCTGGTCCCGTGGTCGCGGCAGCCGTGATCCTCGATCCAAAAAATCTTCCAGCAGGAATCGACGATTCCAAAGCGCTCGACGCCGATCAGCGTGACACCCTTTTCAAGCAGATCACACAGACTGCGCAATATGCCGTTGGCATCGCTGGTATCGGCCGTATCGACCGGGACAATATACTCAACGCGACGTTATGGGCCATGGCTGAAGCAGTCTCACAACTGGCCAGTCGTCCTCGGCTTGTTTTGGTCGACGGCAACAAGTCCCCACGGCTGGACTGCGAAACACGCACCATCGTCAAGGGCGATTCCAAGTGCCTATCGATCGCGGCGGCCTCGATCGTCGCTAAGGTCACGCGCGATCGCATGATGATGGATCTGGCAAAAGAACATCCCGGCTATGGCTTTGAACGGCACAAGGGCTACGGCACGCCCGAGCACAAAGCGGCTCTCGAACGGCTCGGCGTTTCGCCGATTCATCGCCGGTCGTTTAAACCTGTGCAGTTGGCCCTCGGCTTGGTACCGGCTTAAGCCGCTTTCAAGAACTCGCCTGCAAGACCGCGGCGGATAAGCTCGCGCGTTTCCGGAATTCCATAAAGCTCAATAAACGGACCAAAGCGCGGGCCTTCGGAGCTACCGAGCAGCACTTCATAGATGGCCTGATACCAGCTGCGCAGGGTTTCTTTGACGTAGCCATTGGCCTTACCCGTCTCGACCACGATGTCTTGCAGCTCCTTGGCAGTGGCGCCGGGACTGACTGTGGCAAGTTGCTGATCAAGCGCCAGAAGGGCGGTGCGCTCCTCACTGGTCGGCGCCCTGAACACTTTTTTTGGCTTTTCGAAGTCGTGATAATAGGCAATCGCGTAGCCAACGAGTTGATCGAGCATCGGGTGCGTTTGCGCCGACACGCCAGAATGATGCTTGCGGATGACAGACCACAACCGGCCCTTGTCTTCGGCGTTAGAAGCGGCCGATATGTTGAGCAGAAGCCCAAATGTGATTGGCAATTCTGCCTGAGGCGGATGCCCCTGGTGGATGTGCCACACCGGGTTATCGACTTTTGCCTGCCCCTCTTGCGCCGGGTAAGCCGCAATAAATTGTAAATACTCGTCGACCGCGCGCGGGATCACGTCGAAGTGCAGCCGCTTGGCTGTCCGGGGTTTTTGGAACATGTACAGCGCTAGACTTTGCGGCGATGCGTACTTCAGCCACTCGTCAATCGTCAGGCCGTTGCCCTTCGATTTTGAGATTTTCTGCCCCTTATCATCGAGGAACAGTTCGTAGACGTAGTGCTGCGGAGCCCGCCCGCCCAGGATCTCGCAAATGCGGTCATAGACGACCGCGTTGGTCTGATGATCCTTGCCGAACATCTCGAAATCAATCCCGAGCGCCGCCCAGCGCATGCCGAAATCCGGCTTCCATTGCAACTTCACCTGCCCGCCCGTCACTGGCAGTGTTACGTCAGTTCCGTCTTCGTCAGCAAAAGTGATTGTGCCTTTCTTGGCATCGACCGCCTTCATTGGCACGTAGAGCACACGGCCCGAGGTGGGTGAAATCGGCAGGAACGGGCTGTAGGTTGCCTGCCGTTCCTCGCCCAGAGTTGGCAGCATCACGCCCATGATCGCATCGTAGCGTTCGGCGGCACGCAATAGCATGGCGTCAAATTTTCCGGCTTTGTAGTAGTCAGTAGCACTTGCGAACTCGTAGTCGAACCCAAACGTATCGAGGAAGCGGCGCAGCATAGCGTTGTTGTGGTGACCGAAACTCTCGTAGCCGCCACCAAATGGATTGGGGACAGAGGTCAACGGCTTGTGCAGATGCGGCACCAGAAAGGCCTTGTCAGGCACATTGTCTGGAATCTTGCGCATGCCGTCCATATCGTCGGAAAAACAGATCAGCCGCGTCTTGACCTTGCCCTCAGTCAGCGTTTCGAACGCGTGGCGGACCATGGTTGTGCGGGCCACCTCACCGAACGTGCCGATATGAGGTAGGCCCGACGGCCCGTATCCCGTCTCGAAAATGACGGTTTTATCCGTTCCACCATCGATGCGGCCCAGGCGCTCAATGAGGCGGCGAGCCTCTTCAAATGGCCATGTGCGTCCTTCACCGGACGGAGATGTGATTGGGGCGGGGTTGTGTTTTGATTCGAGGGTCATGGGTTCCGGCGCGTGCGGACCGCGCAGTTCGCTGGTTTCGAGGTGTGAGTTTTGCGTGAAGTGAGCAAACTAGACGTGTCGCTTCAAACGGTCAATTCCTGCTTGACTACACGTATTTAGGGCCTGCTACAGCCACTTAAGTGATCAAGCGGCCACAACCCAGGCCCCGGTTTCAGTAATTCAGAAGTGATCTTCCACGAAATTGCACAGCTGAGTTATTCTGCGTACACAGTGCGATTCGGGCAATCGCGCACGCTGTGGTGTATCACCCCTGCAGCGGCACTGAACGAGCCTCACCGGATAGTCACAATGCCCCCCAGCGCCAATGCTGCCATGGAAAGCCTCGTTCCTGTTCTTCGCTATCGAAGCGTTGCGACAGCGGCACATTGGCTGTGCGCTGCCTTCGGCTTCGAGCTCAAGACGCTCGTCAATGCGAATGATGCCAGCGGCGACGCGATCTACGCCGAATTGATGCACGGCCGTGGCACCATCATGCTTGTGCCAGTGGGTCAGTCGGATCTAGACGCGCATATGCGCCAGCCGGATGAATTGGGCGGTGTTGAAACCCAGACCTGCTATGTCACAGTGAACGCCCCGGAAGCCCATTTGCAGCGCGCTGTGCAAGGCGGTGCCGAAATCGTGCTGCCCATGAGTGGCGCGCAAGACGACCAACGCGGCTATTCGTGCCGCGATCTTGAAGGTCATCTATGGAATTTTGGAACCTATGCTCCGGCGTGTACCAAAATTGACCCGGCTGCCGAACCTGATGCCATTGCCCTGCAAAAGCAAATGGCCCGGCCCGGGGCTCGTGGCCGCTATGTCATGCCAGCTGTATCGATCTGTCTCGTGGGCCTTGCAGCATGGGCATGGGCCATACCCGGCAATCCCCTCGCCGCAACGGCCAGCCGTATCTTTGCGGTGGCGGGTGGCAAGCCGGCCTCGCCAAACCAGGCGCTAAGCGATCAATCCGCCCGCGCGAATGCAGACCTTCAAGCCGGGAGCCGCGAGGCCCATGAAACCATCCTAAAGCTGCGCCAGGAAGCTGCCGATGCCCGCGCGAGCGCCAAGGCCGCCCAGGAGGCCGCCAACACGTCAGCAAAAGATCTTGCCCTCGAATATGCACGCAGGTCTCAGTCTGAACAGAAGTCCGGAAGCACTGCGGCTCGCGCCACACAACTCGAGACGGAATTGGCGGCAAGCAGAGACACCATTGCCCATCTCGAATCAGAGATGATGAAAGAACGAAGCGCGCGCGGCCAATCGGTACAGGCGGCCGAAGCGGCGCGGGCTGAACTCGAGCAGGAGATTAAGCGCCGCGAGCAACTCGAAAAGATGGTCGAGGAACTGGATCGAAAAGCCGATGAACGCTTGCATGCCAATCCCGATACGGATGCAAAATCCACCGGTGCAAAGTCTGCGGTACGAGATCAGAGTTCCGCACCTCTTGACCAGTCATCCAATGAAACTCCGGCCGCAGATCATTCTTTGTCGAATTCAATTCCGCCCGAGACCGGCAGCGTCGACGTGTCCAAAAATACCACTGAGCCATCCGATACTAAAGCAAGCGGCAAGAGCAAGCCCGCCAAAGCCAGCGCGCCCGAGCGCCCCAAGACAGTGGCCAAGCGCCCCAAGTCAGTGACTCAAGCCTCGTCATCAGGCACAAAGAAGCCGTCAGCTGGCAAAGAAGATAAGCCTTGGCCCTACAATGCCTGGTAACTGAAAAGCAGCCAGCGAGTGTTGGGTCCAGACATTGACGGTAGTGACTTCGAACAACCCGCCTTATAACCTTCACTCAACGTTATGTAGTATTGAGCAGAAGGCCTTACGGCCCGACGAGGATACCTGATCAATGCCGGCCGAAAGTTCGTTTCTGACACCACAAGAAGCACTCATCTATGCCATGATCACCACTTCGGCGGTCGATCGCAAGATCAGTGACAACGAGCTGCAACGCATAGGCTCTATTGTGCGGAACTTGCCGGTCTTCGAGACCTACGATCACGACTGGCTGGTTCGCGAGGCCCAGGACTGCGGCAAGATCCTCAGTAAGACGGGTGGATTGGACCGGGTGTTAGCCTTGATCGACGCGAGTTTACCCGAACACCTGCGTGAGACAGCTTACGTACTGAGCGCGGAAGTCGCGGCAGCCGACCTTGAGATCAAAGCTGAAGAACGGCGCTTTCTTGAACTTCTGGCCGCCGAACTCGAGATCGATCAATTGACGAGCGCGGCTCTGGACCGCGCCGCACGGGCCCGCCATCGCAAAGTGTAGATATTACCGGCCTGCAAACTGAATAATGGCCGCCGCAATCGTTTTGATCTCCTGATTGAAACTCCGGCCACTGCGCGCCGGCGGCGTCAGGTCGTGATTGCCCTGTGCGACCCAATGAAACGAGATCGAGCGCGGCAAAGCGTAGGACGCTATTTCCGCCTGTGTACCAAAGGGGTCGTGCGTTCCCTGCACGATCAAGGCTGGACAATCGAGATTCAGCAGATGTGCGGTGCGGAGCTGATCCGGCTTACCTGGCGGATGGAACGGATATCCAAGACACAGCAGCCCCCCGACTGTGCCAGCGCGATGCAAATCGCCGGCCACGAGGCTTGCTGCACGCCCGCCCATAGATTTCCCACCGATGAATAGCCGCGCTCCCGGCGGCCGTTTCTCAGTCCATAGTTGAACGGCGTTCCGGTAATATGGTGCCAGCAATTCGGCTTTCGGCGGCGGTTTTCGCGTTCCCCCCGTTCGCCGGGCAGACATATATTCAAACTCGAAACGGTGAACCCGGATGCCGCCGGTGGCCAGAACGCCTGCCACAGCCTCCATAAACGGGCTTGTTATTGGCGCTCCCGCCCCGTGTGCCAACAAGATATGATTGCGGGCAGTATGGGGACCAGACGATAGGAAATTTGCCATTGAGGTACGGGCCATCTTGTCCTGCGCGTCTCCGGTCTCGTCCACCACTTTGCTCTTTTCCTGCCAAAACCGGGCCAAAAGCCTCCATGGCCGCATTTTCGCCATGGCCCGGGACTGTCAATATGGTCTAAGAGCTTCGCCATGAGGGCACAAATGCTGATCATGTGGTCACGGGTCAACGCGCGCGCGCTTTTTGTATGCGCCGGATTGCCGTTTGTGTGCGCACTGAACACGCCGCCAACCTTCGCCCAATCCACGACCGACAATGCCTTTAGCGATAAGGCGCCGGATATTTTGCCGTGGAAGGCCGATGGCGAGGCGGCGGCAACCGCCACCGAGGCCGCCAAGGCGGCACGTGCCGCTGCTATCGAGGCCAAGGCAGCCGCAGCGACAGCGAAAGCTTCATTAGCTCCACCACTCAAAGCATCTGCGCCAGCACCGGCAGCCACAGCCGCGCCAGTGGCAACTCAACCGGTCGCAACAAGCAGCGTTGCCGCCCCCGCAAGCGGGGCTGCGGCGGCAACGGATTCGCCGGCAGCAAAAGCCGCTGCTGGGTCGCCAAAGATCGTTCTCACTCCTGCAAAAAAGTTATTCGGCGCCGCCAAGTCTGCGGCCCCGCTGCAAGCGCGTGCCATCGGCAGTTATGCACGGGGCTGTATGGCCGGGGGCAAATCACTAGCAATCGATGGCCCGGCATGGCAGGCCATGCGCCTGTCGCGCAACCGCAACTGGGGGCACCCCAAGTTGATCGAACTGCTCGAACGCTTTGCCACCGAAATGAAGACCAAGGAAAGCTGGCCAGGCCTGTTGATCGGCGATCTTGCACAACCGCGAGGCGGCCCGATGCTATCAGGACACAAGAGCCATCAAGTTGGGCTGGATGCCGACATTTGGTTCAAACCAAAGCCGTCCGAGACGTTGACGAGAGCCCAGCGCGAAACCGCCGAGCCCCTGCTGCTCGCCGAAGACACGGGCACTGAAGTCATCGCCGCCAATTGGCATGAGGGCTTTGTGCGGCTTGTTAAACGGGCGGCAAGCTACCCAGAAGTGGAGCGCATCTTCGTGCACCCCGCCATCAAAAAGGAGTTCTGCAAGGCAGCCGGAACCGATCGGGGCTGGTTGCTCAAAGTGCGGCCCATGTGGCTGCACAATTACCATTTCCATGTCCGCATGGCCTGCCCGGCAGGCTCGCCAACCTGCGAACATCAGACGTCCCCGAACAAGCAGGATGACGGTTGCGGCAAGGAAGTTGAAGATTGGATCAAGCTCGTATCGGCAAAGCCCAAGCCTAGCCTGGTGCCGGTGCCAGCACCCAAACCAGCCGCCCCTAAGCCGGAAATGAGTCTGGAGCAGTTGCCGGTTGAGTGCCGCACCGTTTTGACTGCAGGCGAGCCAAAGGATTCCCCAGCCCAGAAGGCCATTGCCGAAATCGCCGCGGCCCAGGCTGCTGCAAAGGCAGAAAAAGCGGCCAAGGCCGCTAAGGCCAAATTAAAGGCCGCCAGCAAGACCGTTTCGGCTGAGCACTGATCCCAATCGGCCCCAAGCCGGTACTGCAAGCGAGGCGAGCCTTGTCAACCCGCGCAGGCAACTCCAGTCCCGCGCAGCCCACAATATCCGCCCGGGATCTTTTCCAGATACTGCTGGTGGTAGGCATCGGCAAAATAGAACGGCGGCGCCGGGCTTATTTCTGTCGTGATCTTGCCAAAGCCGTGGATCGCTATTTTGGCGCCATAGGCTTCGCGCGAGGCGTTGGCCGCCGCCAATTGCTGTGCCGTCGTGCAATAGACAGCCGACCGGTATTGGGTGCCGGCATCATTGCCCTGGCGCATACCCTGGGTCGGATCGTGGCTCTCCCAGAAAGTGCCCAATAGCCTTTCGAAACTGATGAGCTTGGGATCATAGACCACGCACACGACCTCGTTATGGCCGGTCAACCCCGTACACACTTCCTCATAAGTTGGGTTGGGGGTCAACCCGCCTGCATAGCCCACAGCCGTGATCCAAATGCCCGCACCCTGCTGCCAGAATTTGCGCTCGGCTCCCCAAAAGCAACCCATACCAAACAGCACCTGTTCCAGTCCCGCTGGATAGGGTCCCATCAAGGGATGGCCAGTAATTTCGTGCAGCTCTGCTGTCGGCACAGGAGTAGCGCGGCCCTTGAGTGCCGTTTCAAGTGTTGGCATCGAAGACTTTGCGCGGCTTAGAAACATGGTTTAGGGCTCCAAATCCTGGTCGTACTGGTGTTCAATCTGACCACCTGTGAGCTAAACTACGGTCCAGCAACGTCCCGGTGCCATCGTAGACCCTTCACGATTGCGCGAGCAGCATGTAAGTTAAGCGCAACAACTGCGGACCGGACGCCCGTCTGGCCACGACGACTCTGGGAGAAACACCATGGCCGATACCCCTTCTGCCGCCACAAACCAAAGTGGCCCAGAGGCAGCTCCCGAGCGCACAGTGTATGGCGCAAGCGGTGGCCGCAAGACCATTTTCTCCTTTATATTTCTAATTCTGCTGCCGTTCTTCGTCAGCATTCCGGCGATGATATTGACGCGCTTCCAGCACGGCCTGATGCTCGACAATTGGGGCTTTCTCGTTCTCGCACTGGCCTTTGCCGCGCTGATGTTTCTGGTTCTAATCGAACTCATTTTTTCGCTGCGCGCCCGCGTGGAACTTTTGCCTGAGAAAGTGCGCATGACACTGCCGGCCGGCCGCGGCCCAACACCGATGCTGCGCTATAAGTCATACGAAGTCCCTTACGATCAGGTTCATACCGTGGAAACCCGGCGCGAAGTCTACGGTGGTGCAATGGTACCGGTGCTGCTCAAAGGTGCACGCCTTATCACAAAAGATGGCACGGCTGTACCACTGGGCTACGTCAGCGAGGCCAACGTCGATCCGGCCTTTCCCTATCCGGTGATTGCAAAGCAGATTGCGGATCGCGCGCGCCTGCCGCTCATCGACCGGGGCAATGTGCGCCGTTCAGTCGGCGCGAAGTTTTTAGGCATGAAATCCAATGATCCCGTGGCCGATGCCGCAAGTATGGTCGACGACAATCAGTTGGACGCGTTGAACCAGAGCCATCGCAACTTTGTGCTGGGTCTCATCGGCGTGCTGGTCATTCTCATCGCCATCGGCATCGTCGACGACTTGTCCGAAGAACGCTTGACCGATCAGGCCTCCTCCGCAGCGGCCACAACCAATCAGTCCTCGGCACTGAAGAAAGAAACTCCTGCCGCCAAGACGCAAAAGAAGACACCGTAGCCGTCAAGGCGTTGACATTTCAGTTGACGAATACGTTTATGCGCCGGCGCCGGCGGCCGGCATAGCCCATAAGCGCCCCCAGGACTCCAAACACGACACATGCCGGGAGCGACAGAACCGGCATCAGCAAAATATTCCAAAGCGCCGAGATTCCCCGATCGGCAAACGACTGCTGAGCGGCGCTCAAAGCAGCCGGGGCAATTTCACTCCAGCGTTGCTGGACCGAAGCAGGATGAAATCCGGCCGGCCCCGACAATAACGGTGTTGCATCTGCCGCTAAGGCGATAAGGGCAATCAAGAAAAACAAAGCACTCATAAAGCGCAGGACAGCCACGGACACCTCCTTTGCACTCTTAGCGCATCACGTTTGATGCCCACCTAACGGATGCAGGCCCTTCAATGCAAGTGACCTGTGGTCAGGACACCGATTCAAGCGCTTAGGCGCCACGCATTGTGCATGTACAGAATAATGGTCCGCTACACTGTGGCCGCCACTGCCTTATTGCGTTGCGATGCCTTCTGGCTATAGTGCGCCGCCCGAGGGCAAAACGGAGAGATGGCCGAGTGGTTTAAGGCGCACGCCTGGAACGCGTGTGTGGGTGCAAGCTTACCGTGGGTTCGAATCCCACTCTCTCCGCCATTTTTGCGCTCACGCGCCGTGGGCGCTCCGCAGGGGCGGCACTCGTGCCGGGTCGCTTTGCTCCCGAGCCTTCGGGCTGGAGTTTGAACTTGGTCCCCTCAGGCCCGCCATTTCAGGCTTGTGTCCATTCCGGAGACATAGGCAATAGTTTGTACCTATGACATAGGTAACAACCTCGTACCGGACCCATGGGTCACAGTTGCCGCAAATTGCAAGAAGGTGTCGGCCAACTATAATTTAAGAGTTCATTTTGTAGGCGCTTCCCCTCTGCTGTCACTTCGGCGCGATGTGTGATTCAACAAACCAGAGCTGCTTATCGATCCCGCGGGAAATTTCGGTGAATAGGTCGGCAGTATCCGCGTCGCCATACTTTGACGCTTCATCAATCGCATCCCTGGCAGATTGCCCAAAGGCCGCCAGCGAACCTGAAACAGCAAAGACGTGACTCTTTTCATCAGCGATGCCGTGCTTGTAGGGAACGAGAAACGATCGCTCGGCCACGACCTGAATGGTTCCGTGTGCTGTGCCGCCAAGCCCTCCTGCTCGCTCTGCAATCTGATCGGAATAGGCCTCCACCTCCTCAGACACTTTATCGAACAGCTCGTGAATTGCGAAAAATCCCGGCCCGCGCACGTTCCAGTGTGCTTGCTTCAACTGAGCATGCAGATCAATCGCCGCCGCCAAATGCTTGTTGAGAAGTTCAATCGATTGCGCCCGGATATTTTCCGAAAGAGTGTTGTGTGTCGGCTGCATTTTCAATACTCCGGATGTTACTTTAGGCCGGCCCCACTGTGCCTATGCGGCTGGTGACGTAGCCCAAGCTCTGGACGTGCCCGCAAACCCAAAGTGTAAACATTCAAAACTGTCAGAAGTTCCTGCCTAATGGCAGGCAAATGCGATGCATTTGCTCTGTAAGCGGGAAACGGCCCGTCAGCTCCC
>JBEBJD010000286.1:0-25355 GCA_040080075.1 Hyphomicrobium sp.
GACGCACGCCCTGCCTCTACTCACAGGCGCGCCCAGGCGCTAAGTTCCGGCCCATTCCGCCTACGGTGGCGAGTGCCTGTGCCCAGGTGATGTCTGGCGCGGGAGAGACAAGCAGCACGTCGTGAAAGTTTGGGTGTTCTCACTAACCGGTGTCGCGAACCGCTCAATTGTAGTCGCTCAGCGCCACGCACGAGCCATATTATAGTGTGTTACGGTACACCTTCTCGTGGAGGAAAATCATGGCCGGTCTGGACGATGCTTCGGAACGCAAAGAGTGGATCGATGCGATCAACTCGGTTATCGCCTTCGAGGGGACTGGTGCCGCCGACGATATCTTGCAAGAGGTAGTCGGCACCGCACGCCGCTCGGGTGCACAATTGCCGTTTGCAGCCAATACCGCCTACATTAATACCATTCCGCCTGAGCGCCAGCCACCCTATCCCGGCCGGCGTGATCTTGAACCCAAGGTGCGCGCTGCCATCCGATGGAACGCTGCTGCGATCGTGCTGAAAGCCAATAAAACGTCGAGCGAACTTGGCGGGCACATCGCCTCGTTCCAATCCGCCGCGACGCTCTACGCGACGGGTTTCACCCATTTCTGGAAGGCGCCGGGCGACAACCATGGCGGTGACCTCCTGTTCGTACAAGGTCACTCGTCGCCTGGCATCTACGCCCGGGCCTATCTGGAGGGGCGTCTCACCGAAGAGCAGATTACGAACTTCCGCCAGGAGGTCGATGGCAAGGGCATACCGAGCTATCCGCATCCGTGGCTGATGCCGGATTTCTGGCAGTTCCCCACCGTCTCGATGGGCCTGGGGCCATTGATGGCGATCTACCAGGCCCGCTTTCTCAAGTATCTCCACGGTCGCGGCCTCGCCGATACCACCAACCGGCACGTCTGGGCATTCTGCGGCGACGGCGAGATGGACGAGCCAGAGAGCCTCGGAGCCATCGCACTCGCGGGCCGCGAGAAGCTCGACAACCTCATCTTTGTCATCAACTGCAATTTGCAGCGTCTCGATGGCCCGGTGCGCGGCAATGGCAAGATCATCCAGGAACTCGAAGGCGATTTCCGCGGCTCGGGCTGGAACGTGATCAAGGTGATCTGGGGATCGACCTGGGACGAGCTTTTGGCACGCGATCACTCGGGCCGGCTGCGTCAGCTCATGGAGGAATGCGTCGATGGCGAGTACCAGGATTTCAAGTCAAAGGACGGGGCCTATATCCGCGAGAAATTCTTCGGCCGCTATCCCGAGACCGCCGCCATGGTTGCGGATTGGCCGGACTCGAAAATCTGGTCGCTGACGCGCGGCGGGCATGATCCGGTCAAGGTCTACGCCGCCTACAAGGCAGCGGTCGAGCACCAGGGGCAGCCAACCGTGATCCTGGCGAAGACCGTCAAGGGGTACGGTATGGGTACCGCCGGCGAAGGCCAGATGATCACCCACCAGCAAAAGAAGATGGGACAAGACGCGTTGCGGCAGTTCCGGGATCGCTTCAAAATTCAGGTCAAGGACGAAGAACTCGAAAAGCTGCCGTTCTTAAAATTGCCGCCCGGCAGCGAAGAAGAGGCGTACCTCCATGAATGCCGCCGCGCACTGGGCGGCTATTTGCCCGCACGCCGTCAGAAGACTGACATCGAGCTCATTGTTCCGCCATTGTCAGCGTTCGAAGCCCAATTAAAAGCGACTGGAGCAGGTCGCGAAATCTCGACCACCATGGCCTTCGTGCGCATCTTGAATTCGCTGCTGCGCGACAAGAGTCTTGGCAAACGCATTGTCCCGATTGTGCCGGACGAAAGCCGCACCTTCGGCATGGAAGGCATGTTCCGGCAATACGGCATCTTTTCGCAAGTGGGTCAGCTCTACCGCCCGCAGGACGCCGGCGAACTCATGTACTACAAGGAAGATAAATCCGGCCAGATGCTGCAGGAAGGCATCAATGAGGCGGGCGCCATGTCGAGCTGGATTGCGGCGGCGACCAGTTATTCGACATCGAACTGCCCGATGATCCCGTTCTACATCTACTATTCTATGTTCGGGTTCCAGCGCATCGGCGATCTGGCGTGGGCGGCGGGCGACATGCGCTCGCGGGGCTTTCTTATCGGTGGCACGTCGGGCCGCACGACGCTCAACGGGGAGGGTCTGCAGCACGAGGATGGGCACAGCCACGTCCTATCGTCGACGATCCCCAACTGCGTTTCCTACGATCCAACCTATGCTTACGAAGTGGCCGTCATTGTCCACGACGGCTTGCGGCGCATGATCGGCAATCAGGAAGATGTCTTCTACTATATGACCGTCCTCAACGAAAATTACGAGCATCCTGAAATGCCCGCCGGTGCAGAGGAAGGCATCATCAGGGGGCTATATCTGTTGCAGTCTACCGGTGCAAAGCTGAAGGGGCACAAGGTCCAGCTCCTGGGCTCAGGCGCGATCCTGCGTGAAGTGATCGCAGGCGCGGACTTGCTGGAAAAGGACTTCGGCATTGCCGCCGGTATCTGGAGCGTGACCAGCTTTACCGAATTGGCGCGAGAGGCTGCGGCGGCCGAGCGCTGGAACATGCTCAATCCGCTTGAATTACCGCGCGTACCCTATGTCACCGCCAAACTTTCAGAGCATGGGGACGGCCCCGTTGTCGCCGCTACCGACTACATGAAAATGTTCGCCGAACAGATCCGCCCTCACGTTCCCGGAAAATATCGCGTGCTTGGCACCGATGGGTTCGGCCGTTCCGACTATCGCCACAAACTGCGCAGTCACTTCGAGGTCGACCGGCACTTCGTGGCGGTGGCGGCGCTCAAGTCACTTGCTGACGAGAACAAGATTCCATCAATCAAGGTCGCTGAGGCGATCAAAAAATATGGAATTGATCCCGGCAAGCCAAATCCAGTGACGGCTTGAGTTTCTGATCCACAAAACAGCCCCGCGAAGGTTTAGCCGGGAGGCGCGCAATGTCCCTGATCGAAGTCAAAGTTCCCGATATCGGCGACTTTAAGAATGTCCCTGTCATCGAGATATTGGTGAAACAGGGCGACACGATCGCAGAAGGAGACCCACTGGTCACGCTTGAGAGCGACAAGGCAGCAATGGAAATTCCGGCACCGGGCGCGGGCAAGATCGCTGAGATCGTGGTCAAACTTGGCGACAAGGTCAGCGAAGGCAGCCCGATCATCCGGTTGGAACCGGTACAGGCTGCCGCGCCCGCAGCCTCTCAGCCTGGCAAAGCGGCACCTTATGCAAAACCCTTACTGGCAGACGCGCCGCCGCTGTCCGCGCTGTCCGTTGCACCACCCCCTGTTCCCGGCGCAATACCTAGGCCGCAGGATTTCGGCGGCGCGCATGCCAGCCCGTCGGTGCGCCGGATTGCATCCGAACTCGGCCTTGATCTCACGAAGATCAATGGAACAGGCGAGAAGGGCCGCGTGACCAAGGATGATGTCAAACGTGCGCTTGCGGGCAGTACGGCGCCTGCCATGAGCGGGACTGGCATCCCGGATATTCCAGCGCAGGACTTCGCCAAGTTCGGCCCGATTGAGGAGAAGACGTTCTCGCGCCTAAAAAAGCTTTCGGGGCCTCATCTGCATCGCGCCTGGCTCAATATCCCGCACGTTACCCACACCGATGAAGCCGACATTACCGAACTGGAGGCCTACAGGCAGTCGCTCGACATCGCCGCCAAGGATAAGGGTTACCGCGTCACCATGCTGGCGTTCCTGCTCAAAGCCGCGGTTGCTTGTTTGAAAGAGTTTCCTACCTTCAACGCCTCCTTGAACCCGGCAAAAGACGGGTTGATCCTCAAGAAATATTACCACATCGGCGTCGCTGTCGACACGCCGGATGGACTCGTCGTTCCGGTCATCAAGGACGTCAATGCCAAAGGCATTATCGAAATATCAAAAGAACTCGGCGATGTGTCTCAGCGCATGCGCGATGGCAAAATAACGCCATCCGATATCTCGGGCGCATCGTTCTCCATTTCGAGCCTGGGCGGTATTGGGGGCACCAGCTTCACGCCCATCGTCAATGCGCCGGAAGTTGCCATTTTGGGTGTTGTGCGCTCGTCGATGAAGCCGGTATGGGACGGCCAGGCCTTCAAACCAAGGCTGATGCTGCCGCTGTGCGTCTCCTACGATCACCGCGTGATCGACGGCGCACTTGCGGCCCGCTTTACCCGCCGCCTCGCCGAGATGCTGGGCGATGTCCGCCAACTCGTCTTGTGATCGCCGCAAAGGATTTCCCGCATGGCCGCTCAAGACATCCGCGTTCCTGATATCGGCGATTTCATAAATGTCCCAGTGATCGAGATATTGGTGAAGCCCGGCGATCTCGTAAAGGCCGAGGATCCGCTCATTGCCATCGAGAGTGACAAGGCGACGATGGAAATTCCCGCTCCTCAAAGTGGCCGGATAGTTGAACTCAAAGTTGCTATTGGCGACAAAGTCTCAGAAGGCACGATAATCCTGACATTGGAGACCGGCGGCGCAGCGGCCGAGCCTGAAACGACGGGCGCTGCTCCGATTGCCGCGGCTGCGCCAATTGCAGAACCAGCCCCAGAAGCGGTATTGCATACGGGCACATCAGATATCGAATGCCAGGTACTGGTGCTGGGTGCCGGGCCGGGCGGGTATTCCGCCGCATTTCGCGCCGCTGACCTAGGGATGAAAACCGTTATTGTCGAGCGCTGGAACGTGCTTGGCGGCGTATGTCTAAATGTTGGATGCATCCCCTCGAAAGCGCTGCTTCATACTGCCGCCATCATGGACGAGGTGAAAGCGCTTGCTCCGCATGGCATCAGCTACGGTGCGCCGAAGATCGAACTCGCAGCAGTCAGGGCACATAGGGACAAGGTTGTCGGCAAGCTCACCGCCGGTCTTGCTAGTATGGCCAAATCCCGCAAGGTCACAGTCGTCACTGGCACCGGCATCTTCGCTGGTCCGCACCTCATCGAGGTCAGCTTGGCGGATGGCTCTGGCAAGACAGTCATCCGTTTCGAAAAGGCCATCATCGCGGCCGGGTCTGAAGCGGTGAAATTGCCGTTCCTACCGGATGATTCACGCATCGTCGATTCTACCGGTGCACTTGAACTCCGTGAAATCCCGAAAAAAATGCTGGTTATCGGCGGCGGCATCATTGGGCTGGAAATGGCGACCGTATATTCGGCGCTTGGTAGCCGCATCGACGTCGTGGAAATGCTCGATCACCTGATGCCGGGTGCCGACCGCGACTTGGTCAAAGTGTGGGAAAAGTTCAACGCGCCGCGCTTCGATAGCATCATGCTGAAAACCAAGACTGTCGCCGCTGAAGCCAAGGCGGACGGCATTTACGTCACGTTCTCCGGCGACAAGGCACCAGCGACGCCTCAGCGATATGATATGGTTTTGGTGGCGGTTGGGCGTTCGCCGAACGGCAAACTGGTTGGTGCTGAAAAAGCGGGCGTTGCCGTCAGTGAGCGCGGCTTCATCGCGGCAGACTCGCAGATGCGCACCAATGCCAGGCATGTCTTCAGCATTGGCGATATCGCGGGCCAGCCTATGCTCGCGCACAAGGCCGTGCACGAAGGGCACGTCGCGGCGGAAGCGGCAGCGGGCAAGCCCAGCCACTTCATCGCCCGCCAGATCCCCTCCGTCGCTTACACCGATCCCGAGATCGCCTGGGCTGGATTGACCGGGATTGATGCTAGCGCCAAGGGCATCAAGGTAGAGACGGCGGTGTTCCCGTGGGCGGCATCAGGCCGCGCCATTGCCAACGGCCGTGACGAAGGGTTCACCAAACTGCTGTTTGACGCTGAAACCCACCGCATCGTTGGCGGCGGCATCGTTGGCCCGCATGCGGGTGATCTTATCGGCGAGATTTGCCTTGCAATTGAGATGGGTGCAGATGCCGCCGATATCGGCAAGACGATCCATCCGCACCCCACTCTTTGTGAATCGATTGGCATGGCGGCCGAAGTAGCGGAAGGCGTGTGCACCGATCTGCCGCCCATTAAGAAGATCGTCCACGCACCGGGCGAGTGAGGGTAGGTCGCGAGGATGTCACCATATGAGCAACTCACAGCTCCGAATCCGGCCGCTTAGCGCCGGATATATGGCCTGGCCAATAGCTGCGCAAATTTCAAACAACCAATCCCTTTCCGGCAATATCACGCTTGGTCACATGCGGGGGAGATCGTTTGCTGCGGGTAACCACCAGGAGTGCGCCCGCATACTAATCGAGCGTCTAACCACTCTGCAGGTGGGGCGCTCGCGCGAATTACAATCGCATTGCATGCCCCTAGTTGCCAGAACCCAATCCGATGGTCAGGCGTGCGCCCGCGCGCAATTCCCAGAGGCTATCCAGTTCAATCCGCGACGGCGTACCGTCGGCTGGACGGCTGTTCGAGAAGTGCGCTGTTCCCACGCCGGAGAAATAGTCGGCTTCCGCATACGTTTCCAGGAGGCTCGAAGGTCCAAAGATAAACTTCAGACCGGCGCCAAGGGCGCCACGGAACCCGATGCCACTTTCGTCGTCGCTTACATATGCGCGGAAGGGATCCGGCGTTGCACCACTGGCATACGAGCGGAATTTTCCATCTGCGTCGTAGGTATAAAAGCCAGCTCCGAGGCGGCCCACGAGTGCAACACCTGACGTGAACCGGTATTCCGGTTCCATCATGAGCATGTTGCCAAACATCCACGTCTCAACGTCCGATGAACGGTGAAGTCCGCAGGAACTGGAGCACAGCACTTCGGAACTCTCGTCTGAATTCCGGATAAAGGACACCAGTCCCCATGTAATGGTTCGCGATGAGTCAATTGTCTGGTCGAATTCAGATCGATATCCGAATTCAATGAACTGGCGATCAACCGAGGCATGTGCCTGTGTCCCGCCAATAGCATTGACGTCTCCATCAACTGACTTGAGCGTGATGTCAAAAAGAGGCGGAGCCGTGTCGGAGCCGCTATCGTCCAATTGCCCGCCATAAGCGTAGCCTTCGACGCGCGTAAACGGCAAAAAGGAAATCAATCGGCTGCCTTTTTCCCAACCGATCATGCCACCGGCAAACCACCCGTTGGCGGGGGACAAGTTGGTATCGAACACGGTGCCAGGGGCAGGGCTAGTACCGTAGACGTTTACATCGCCACCATCCTGGTGAAGATAACCGCCTTCACCCGAGACATAAATGTCGCCAGGACGGGCCGGAGCCAGTCCCATATCGGCGGCTGCGGGTAACGGAAGGAGCGAGATCACAATCGCCATAAGGGGTAAGCGAAGTGCGCGGGTCGACATGCCGGAAATCCTTCATCTATCGATGAAAAAAAAGGAAACATGTCAAAGCTGTAAAGTGAGTCGCGCAATTCAATGATGCAGTTGCACTACACCATCGATACAATTCGAGATCGAGCGGACGAGTTTAGGCATCATGGTGCAATAAAATAAAACTCTGTTATTTCAATGAAATTTGAGACTTAGCTAATTGCCGGTCCGTGAGTGGGGGGCGTTGTGCACTGAATTTTAGTGCGTTCGGGACGACAGGCACGTGGCGGCAACCTTGAATGGCGCCGGCTGGCTGCAGCCGGCGCGCAATGGATTTTTCACCGCCTGTGACCTGGCCAAGAAGTGTGCGCAACGCACCGTCGCACCGCCGGTTGAGTGACGTTACGGCGGATTGCTGCGGTCGTGCCGCCGACTAATCGTTAGAGGATCGTCAGGTCTCCTGCCGCAAAGGCGAGGCTGGAGATCGACGTCACACCCAGCAGCTGCGCAATCACATCATTGCTTGTCACGCCATTGGAGCTGTCGGAGATGTAGATGTAGAAGTCTCCCGCTCCGTTGACCTGGAACAGCGCGAACTCACCAGCCGACGTTGAGGCCGCTTGGAAGCGGCCAGCAATGTCGAGCAGTGCATCGTCCAGCGTTGTGCCGGAGCCGGCCGCGAATGTTGCGACGCCGGTCGTACCATTGATCGACGCCTGTGTGGCGGTAGCCGGCGCGCTAGAACCGCCGATCGACAAGCTCGACGTATAGTCGATCTCATCTGCACCCTTGGTATAATCGCGGATGGTGTCGATGGCCGCAAGCGTCTGACCGCTATTGCCTGCTGCGAAGAAGAAGCTGTCGCTTCCCGCCCCGCCGACCAGTAGATCGGCGCCGGTGCCACCATTCAGAATATCGTTGCCACCGTCGCCGATGAGAACATCGTCGCCTTCATATCCAAGGATCGTGTCGGCGGAGCCGCTGCGACCGATGAGAATATTGTCGAGTCCAGTTCCGTCGAGCGTGCTCTCGCCGGCCTGGGCCCGGTTTACCGTCACTTGTGCGGTATCGGTTATGGCCGGAGCTGTGGTCGAGCCGGTATATGTGAACGTGCCGCCATCGCTGTCGTTGTCGGCGAACGTGACATTGCCTCCTGCTCGCGTGACGCCTGACAAATCGCTCTGCGGCGCGCCAACGGCAGTGATGCCAATTGACTGCCCATCGGGGTCGGTATCGTTGAAGACAAGGGCATACTCGGGAACGATGATGGAGGCACCGCTACCGCTGACATTCGTGACCACGAAATCATCCCGGACGAGCGGCGGCCGGTCGCCGTTGAGAATATCGACCGTCAGTGTCGATGAGGCTTGGTCATTGTCGTTGTCGGTGAGCGTATAGGTGAACTGGTCCGATACATTGGCGCTGACCGAGGCTGGCCCCGCGTACGTGTAGGCGCCGTCGTCGAGATCGAGTATCAGCAGGCCGCCAATCGCTGTCGTAATGCTGAGAACATTGGTTGCAGCGTTGAATGTGTGGCTGGCAGCCCCGGCACCCGATACGGTAATCGTGTCGGTCAGGTTGCTGTAGGTGAATGTCTTTCCACCGGTCGCTACTGCCTTGACATAACCGCCGTCGGCACCGAACGAGCCTGGACCTGCAGTGAGAAGATTGCCACTGGTGCTGCCACCGGTCAGCGTGCTGACGAGTGTGGCGGTCAGCTGCGACAGGTCGGTGACGACGATCGAGGGGATTTGCGCGCCGCTCACGCCGTTAAAGGCGACAGGATCGAGCGCGGCGGTCGTCGCGCCACTGCCAGCACCAAGTCCAAACGATACGATGTTATTGGCGTCGAGGAAGGTTTCCCACGCAGCCTGTTCGGTGGCGTTGATGCCCGGACTGCCGGCTGGCTGATTGGGGTTGCCATCTGAAATGAAGTAGGCGACGTTCTGGGCCCCTGCCAGGCTTCCAGCGGAGCTGAAGGCTGTTATGGCGTCGGTGAGCGTCTCATCGTAATTGGTGGAGCCATTCGCGGTGAGAGAGCCCACCGCCGTCTTGGCATCAGCAACTGACAACCACGTTGCCCCGATGGGCGCCGCGTTGGTGCTGAAAGCGACGATGCGGACCGCCACGTTGCCAATGCCGTCGTACTGCTCCAGGAGTTCGGTCACTGACGCTTTGAGAACATCGAGGCGGGACAAACCTGTCAGGCCGGAAGGATCGGCCATCGAACCCGATACGTCGAGCAGCAACATGATGTTGCTGTTGACTGCAGCCGCTTCGCTGATCGAGGCTGTAACCGTGCCAGCGGTGGGGCCAGAATCCTCGAAGCGAATGTTACCTGAGATGCCGGCCGAAGCCGTTGCGGTGTCGCCATCTCCGTCCGTAATCGTGGCCGCGACCGAAATTTTGCCCGCACCAATCGCAACGAACTCGTCGTAACTGTTGAAGCCGTTGCCTGCGTTTGCCTCGACCGGATGATCGAGCGAGACATACTGTGCCGTGTAGGCAAGGCCGGTAGCCGGATCGATAGCAATGGCAACAGCGACCGGATCGCTCGCCGAGACTCCCGAGCCGGTATCAGCGCCGTCGTAGCGGCCGACGATCAGCGCCGGGCTTACCTGGAACAGGTTGATAGAGAGCCCTTCCGTGGTGAAGAGCCCTGACGGCGTTCCATCGCCGCCGTTCAAGACCAATGCATAACCTTGCGATCCGGAACCGTCGGCACCGAAATTCGCTGTCATTCCCCCAAGCATTGCGCCGGTGCTTTGCGCATAGCCGATGGCCCCGCCAGTATCGCTCGAAACGTCGGGATCATCAGCCACTGGAGAAAGGCTGCTGAATTGCGACTTCACGGCGGACGGCAGTGAGGCAAACGAAACGTCGTTGCCGCCGGCATCGCCGGCGCCACCGTTTTGCAACCCGCCGGTTTCATCGTGCACGACAACCGATTGAGCCTGCGTGGTGCCGGTGAAGGACGGTCCAGCATCGTCAAATTTAATCT
Organism: Hyphomicrobium sp.; assembly: GCA_040080075.1. Lineage (GTDB taxonomy): Bacteria > Pseudomonadota > Alphaproteobacteria > Rhizobiales > Hyphomicrobiaceae > JANNFX01. The sequence continues at coordinate 10,237 of JBEBJD010000286.1, forward strand.
GCCCCGAGACGTCAACGCCCTGCGTGACGGAATCACCATCGCGGTCGGTGATGGTAACGTTGACCGCAACTGAACCGGCTGCAAGCGCAACTGTGTCGTCCGGATCCGGATTGATTGGATGATCAAATGACAGGTACTGCTCAACCGTCACAGCACCGGTCGATGTGACGATGCCGATCGCGAATGCTGCCTGTCCAATGAGAGGACCACTTGCCACCCGGCCGACAATAACCCCGCTTTCAAGGGCGAGCGTGATGGTTGCCCCATCTGTTACGAACAGACCGGAGCCGGGATTCGTTACGGCCAGTGCGTAGCTGACCGGATTGACAAGCGCTGGGCCGTCGGCACCGAACGCTGCCGTAATAGTGACCAGCGCTCCGGCCGTCGTGACCGTCGAGATCGCGCCCGCGCCCGCGACATCCGGGTCGTTGCCAATATTGATGACGCCGAGTGCCGCCGGCGTGCTGGAGATCGCCGACTCGTCCAGTGCAGCCACTATTAACCCGTTTGCCGCAACGGAAAGTGTTCCCGTATCGTCGTCGATCACTACAACAATATTGCCTGCGGCACTGACCCAATCGCCGTCGGCATCTGTCGCCTGCACAATCGTCTTGAAGTCGATGGAGATATCGTTTTCTCCAGCACCAGGCGCATGATCAAGCTTTTGCAGAAGCGTAAAGGTGAAGGCACCCGTGGTGGGATCGAGTGCGAATGTGAAAACCGGAACGATGCCTGACAAAGCGGTTAGCGTACCGCCGGAAACGGCATATGTCAGAACTGTGCCGCCAGATGTCAGGACTGGCAGGGCCGATGTGTCGCTGAGGAGCTGGTAGCTGAGTGGGCTATCGGCTCCAGACTGGAACATAGTCGCGACGGTTCCGGATGCGGTGGTGCCGGCAATGGCGTCCCCGGGACCACCTTCGATGCCGCCGGAGAGCGCGTCTTCGTCGACGACCACTCCTGCCGGAACGTTACTCACTGATGCCGGTTGATCGTCGGCCACTTCAACGCTGAACGCCGCTTGGCCAGTCGTGCCGTCGGCGTCGGTTACTTGGAACGTCACACCGTTCAAGAACACCGAGTCTTCCACTGAGTTAGAGGCATGCTGCACCGGAGTGTGCAACGTCACCTGGTAGCTATACGTAGCCTCGTTGAGCGCAGGACCGGCCACAGCGCTGAGTAATTCGATGGTCGCCACTGGTGCGCCACCGCCAACAGGCCGGCCGGTCAGCTTGCCGCTTTCAAGCGCAAACTCGACGTTGATGCCTGCGAGCGTTTGCAATTGGCCATCGAGCGCACCGGTATCGACGAGTTCAAACGCCGCTGCGAGGTTCGAGGGCACGTCGTTGCCGAAGTTGACAACGACTGACCCAGTATTGATCGCGAGTTCATTGGCATCGGTCTCGCCCGGGCGGCCTGCATCGGCAACTGCACCAGGCAGGCCGTCTTCATCGACAAGTACGTTGCTTGCAACCGCAATCCTCGGAACAGAATCGGGCGCGACCTCAAGTGTAAGGATCGCCGTATCTTCGTCGCCGTCCGCATCACGGATAGTGTAGGTGATTGACACTAGACCGGCAAAGCCGGCAGCGGGATCGAACGTAACGTCGCCGTTCGGCAGGAAGCTCAGAGCGCCGGTGCCAGTGGACAACTGGGCACCGGTGACAATCACAGGAGTATCCGCCCCAGTGACGTCGTTGGACAAGACGTTGTAGGTGAACGGTGCGTCCTCGGCGATGACGCCGGCATCGTCATTGATGGCATCGGCAATGTCGTCAATAATGGCGATCGAGAGCGTCGCCGTAGCTGTACTCGGCACGGGATGAGTATCGGTGAGGACAATTTCAAAATCTTCAAACAGCGCGTTCTCGCCACCCGCGCCCGGATGTGTTTCGGCGGCATTCAGCGTGTACTCGTAAGTGACGGCGCCTGTTGCCAGGTTGAAGCCGGTGAACGCAAGAATATTGCCGAGCGGGGTCGTAAACGAAGTTGCTGCAAAGACGCCATTGGTGATGACCGCCACGCCACCAACCGTGAGATCGCCGAGGCCGTCGGGTGCGGAAATCGTGAAGGTACCAGGCTGAGTGAGCGGGTCCTTGGGCGCGGGATCGGATCCAGCGGGAAGATCATCTTCGTCGACGATCGCGTCTCCTCCGTTTGCCTTGGCCGTTAGGCCGGTGATCGTCACCGGATCGTCGTCACCAAAAACGGAGATAGTGAGTGTTGAAGTATCCGTCGCCGTGCCATCGGTTGCGGTGTAACTGAAACTATCCGAGAGCGGGACGGCGTCCGCCGGAAGTCCCTGCACGATGGCATAAGCGCTTGCGTTTTCGAGTAGTGTAAAGAGCGTGTATGTGTAGGTACCATCGGAGTTGAGTGTCAGCCGGCCGAATTGGCCATCGACCGCAACACCAAGGTTTGCGGCGTTGCCATTGACTTCACTGACCGTTAGCGGCTCGACATCGGCGTCCGTGTCTTGAGCATCGCCAAATAAACCGGATGGGGCGCCAGTGTGCGTCAGATCCAGAAGTACGTTGCCCGCAGCGGAAACGTCCGTATCCTCCTTCACCCAATTGGTATCGGCATTTGCCTCAGGCGCGTCATTGATGCCATTGATATAGACAGTGACTTGCTGAGTATCGAATCCTCCGTGCCCATCGTCGACCTTGATCGTAAAAGTCTCAGTGGCAGTCTCACCATCATCCAAATATTGAACTGTGCTGTTGTCGACACTGTATGTCCATTCGATCGTGCCATCGCCTGCACCGGTTGCCGGATCTATAATCACAGCCGCCAGCATGCCACCCGGGCCCAAAAGCGTGCTCGAGTCCTTTGTCACGCTTGTCGTGTGTGTGTCGAGCAGGTCGACATCGTCGAACGTGAACGTGTTTGTCGCCGTCAAGTCTCCAGCGCCGTTGACGTTGATATCCTCGGTGACTGAGCCGTACGGAAAAAACTGCTCTTCGCCATCAAAAAATGACTGAATTTCTGGCGCGTCGTTTGTGCCGATGATCCTGACTGTAACGACAATTGAATCCTTGCCGCCATGATTGTCCTTGATGATGATCTTATAGCTCTGCGTGATCGTCTGACCTTCCTGCATACTGTCGAGCAAACTGTCGGAGATGCTGAAGGTCCAGCCTACTGTGTTTTGAGCTTGGTTCACGGGACTGAGCGAGAACGCTCCAATATAGCTTCCACCCAGGGGAACTATCGTTGCGGAGTGGTGGTCTTTAACGTTGGGGTCCCGGAACTTGACCGCGCCGGATCGCGTATGGATGAAAGTGTTCTCTTCTGGGGCACCGTCGACCAACTCCTTTACTGAGGTGGTCTCTGGTTGTGTCGTGATCACCGGTGGCGCAGATCCACACAGACTGGAGAACTTGACCGTTTTTACTTTCTTGTGTCCAGACATCGCAAAACTCCACAAACGCAACGCGTTCCGCGGCCGTCTCAATGCCGGCGAATGGTCGATGTTCTGGAGCTGCTGGTCTGCAATCGGTCATCGCGAGATCGATGAAAAAGGAGACTTATTGAACAGCAGAGCGAACACCGGTCCAAAACGGGACGACCGGTAACTTCTTCGCAGGATCTGCATGCTTTATGCCTGAGTGGAATTTCAATGCTTTGTTAAGGTTGATCATTTGCCATAGGAGTCTGCCGGTCACTACGTCCTCGGCCTCGAGCCAGGTGGCCGGTAAATCTGGCGTCGAATGTGCTGTCTCGTGCCTGCTGATAATCAATCACTGCTTCAAGCCGCCGCCAATGAATCGCAAAAGACGGCCGTCGCGCCGCCGCTTTAGTCCGCTCAACGTGCTGAGTTGGTCTCAAACAATATAAAGCGCGATCACTCCGCGTGCCGTGGCGGAGACGATGCGGTGTTCATTTGGAAGTGGAATATACGGGGATCTGAACGGGCGCCGCTCCGGTCCAGGGCTAGCATTGCAGGCAGCGCCGGCCGGTTGAGCGCTATTACGTGGCAATGCTCCAGTGAAAGTGCAGGGCAGGGAAGTTATCGCGATACTTCGGAGTTGGCACAAGAACGCGCTTCTCACACTGCACCAATTCGCGGCATCAGCAGCCCGAACTCGATTAGAAGCGCGGTGACTTGTTAGCAGTTGCAGTCCGGCTCTGGGCGGACGGCTTGCATGCTTCAAAAAACGAAGTGTTTGGGCAGAAGCCAGGCGTCTCCCTCTTGGGTGGCGTTGCATCGAGCCAAGCCAGGCATTCCCCGACGCTCTGACAATTAAGACAGCGGGCGCGGCTTTCGCCATATGTATTGCCAAACTGGAGCACCCCAAATCTTGGAGCGTCGATATTTAGCCTTTGCATCATTTGGTGCATGCGGACTGCTTGGCGCTCAACATTCCTGTTTACCGAAGCTGTCATCAGCGCGCTCCTATCCTCAAGGGCCAAACTAATGTGAGTGACGCGGCACAACACGCAAAAAAAACGGCAATTGGCTACGCGTTGTTTCGAAACAGCCTATCAGCAACCCGGATCACTTGCTTGACGCATATCAAATATCTATTGGTCATCGAAAAAGAATGGAACGGTTTGAATTTTGTCCGGGTTGTCCCGCCAAAAGGCGTTTCAGCATACTGACTATGCTGGTGCATTGCATCTAGTTGATCAAGTGCCGATAGAGAACCGGAAGGGCCATGGGTAGGCGGGCTGGCTGACTGACGATGGCAAACCCTCCGGGGCCGAACATGCGCGGGAAATAGCTCTGGGCCGTGCTGTCGATGGTGATACCAAAGACGGATTGCCCTGCGCGGCGTGCTTCGCCGATCGCCTTGCGTGTATCTTCGACACCATAACGGCCTTCATAGTGATCGAGATCGTTGGGCTTGCCATCGGTCAGCACGATCAGGAGCCGCTTGTGTGAGGGTTGCTTGGTGAGTGCAGCCGACATATGCCGGATGGCAGCACCAAGCCGAGTATAAAATCCTGGCTTCAAGGAAGCGATGCGCGCGCGGATTGCCGGGCTTGAGGGCTCGTCAAAGTCTTTGATTTTTGAAATGTAGACGCGGTCGCGCCGCAATGAGGAGAAGGCAAATATACCAGCGGCGTCACCACACGCGCTGAGTCCTTCGGACAGAGCAATTAGCGCCTCGCGCTCAATGTCGATCACGGCACGATCTTCGACAAAGCCTTCCGTCGACCGCGAAACATCGATTAGAACGGCGACAGATAGGTCGCGTGCCTGGTCTCGTGCCTGACGAAAGACATGATCGGAGCCTTCACCCCGCGCTTTAAGCTCGGCCACCGACCTGATCAATGCATCCATGTCGAGTTCATGCCCGTCGAGTTGGCGCCCGAGAAATTCCCGCTTCGGCCTCAGGGCTTCGAACTGACGCCGGACATCGCGAATGCGCCGTTCCATCTGCGGCCCTGGCTGCCATCCAAGGGATGCAGGAGTGACGTCCGCAGTGCACTCCAGAATGCGGGCATGGCTAGGCAGGTAGCTCCCGATTCGATAATCCCATTCCGGATACACATGCACGTCAGAAATTATTTCCCGGTCGACGTCAGTTGGAGCAAGGTCAAGATCAATTTTAAGTCGCGTGGCAGCCTTTTTCTCCAACCTTCCAACGCCGATTTCGTCATGATCGTCGGCGGCTTTCCTAGCGCTGGCCTCATCGTCATCCTCCACATCCCGGTGAAGGTTCATGAACTCGGTCCAGGTCAAAATCTTCTCGAAGCGATGTACGAAGAGCCCCGCCTTGCGTTTAATCTCGCCGGTTGCTCTTCGTTTTGAGCGACGGGATTTTCCATCGCCGCCAGCTTGCTTGCCTGAGCCGGGTTCGTCGTCTGTGCACGCGCTTCGTTCGCGAGCGCGGGGATGTTCAATCTCCCCCCACAACGGTACAGGCAAGTATGTCTTGTAGCCAGCAGGAGCGGACGTGTGACGCGATCTCAATTCGTCAATTGTAGAGTGCGGTGCGCTCGATGCGGGCGAATGAGGTGACTCTAGCAGTCTGCAAACTGCAAACTCAACATCAGCTTCGACTGTAGGCAGCCCCCTCTTTGGACGTTGTGCAAATGTGTTGGCGCTCAATCTGGCATAGTGCTTTGCAAATCCTGGGTAGCGCGTGATCACGGCGCAGGTGGTGCGATATGCATGATCGAGGCGTCGCAGATCCCGCTCTAGGGGATCGCATTCCTGCGGGGGCGCATCTGATACTCCGGCAATGGTCCAAGCGGCCAGCCAGAAATAGAGCTGTTCGTTCATTTCCCTTTCGGGAAAGTGCCCAATGGCATCTGGAAGACTGAAGTGATCACCGTCGTAGTGCGCTCGTGCGATGCGCTCTGTTCGCAGTCCAATGCGAGTCCGGATAGTCAGCCGGTGATGCGAGATTTCCGCAATTGCCGGCTTCAAGTCCACGCCCGCCTCTCCGCCAAGTCCCCGGAAGAACACCCGCAATTGTGGGGCCATTTCTTCAAAAGTGACGGCAGAATCAGGAAAATGGAGACCACCTGGCACAGTGCCAACTATCCGGTGCCAAATATTACCGGCCGTTTCTTCGGGCTCTAGGAGGTGCAGAAGGTTCATGGATGATGCCCAAGGAGGCCCCTTAACCGAGCACGGCATCGGCCACATGCAACAGGCCGCGCTTAACATCCGCGTCATCGGTTAGAGGCTCAATAAGCGCAGTGCGCACGGCAGTGTCGTGGCTCACGCCCGCGGCCAATAAACTTGCGCAATAGACCAGCAGACGCGTCGACACGCCTTCCTCTATATCCTGGCCCTTCAAGGCGCGCAGACGCCCTGCTAGCTGTACGAGCGGTTTCACGCCCTCGATCGTGAGCCCCGACTCGGCAGCGACGATCTCGGATTCGACTCCAGGGGAAGGAAAGTCAAATTCGATCGCGATGAACCGCTGCCGAGTCGAAGGTTTGAGCGACTTAAGAATGTTCTGGTAGCCAGGGTTGTAAGACGCGACGAGCATGAAACTTTCCGGCGCGGTCAGGACTTCGCCAGTGCGTTCCAAAGGCAGCATGCGACGGTCATCGGTGAGCGGATGCAACACCACCGTCACATCTTTGCGGGCTTCAACAACTTCATCAAGATAGCACATGCCGCCCGCGCGAACCGCCCGCGTCAACGGTCCGTCAAACCATTGCGTCTCGCCCCCTTTGAGAAGATAGCGCCCGGTAAGGTCGGCGGCCGTCAGGTCGTCGTGACATGCGACGGTCCATAGTGGCAGGTTGAGCCGTGCCGCCATATGGGTCACGAACCTTGTTTTGCCACAGCCTGTGGGCCCTTTGAGCAGCACCGGCAACCGAAGTTTTTGAGCGGCCTCGAAGAGTTCGCACTCGTTTCCCGCAGGGCGGTAGTAAGGAAGTATTGCCTCTCCTGTCCGGCTTGGCAGTGATGCGAGTGTGGCCATAACGCCCTCCATTATCCGGCACGCTGTAGTCCATCGCGGGCGATGAGTTCACTTTTGCGCGGCACCAGCACCGCATAGAGATAGAGAATCACACCAGCAACAACGATGGCACCAGCCAGCAGCCGCATCTGGAAGAACAGCGCGATCTGGTCCTGCACATCCATGTAAGCTTCACCTCTGACGCGCTGCAGATGCGTCTGGACGACGCCAGCAAACGTCAGAACAATGGTCATGAAGGTCATGCCTGACGCCATCATCCAGAAGCTCACCATATTGAGCACCTGATTGTAGGGCTCGCGGCCGCGCAGATAGGGCATCGCATAAGTGATGATGGCGAGGTTCAAGCAGACATAGGCCCCGAAGAAGGCTAAATGGCCGTGCGCGGCTGTCACCTGGGTACCGTGTGTGTAATAGTTGACGAAGCTCAGTGTGTGCATGAAACCCCAGATGCCCGCGCCAAAGAAGGCAAGCACCGCGCATCCCAAGCTCCACAAGACGGCCGCGTTGTTCGGATGCTGCCGCCGCCGCTTCCAGACCATGGAGAACGTGAATAGAACCATGGCGAAGAACGGCAAGATTTCAAGTGCGGAGAAAATGGAACCGAGTGGCTGCCAATATGCGGGAGTACCGATCCAGTAGTAATGGTGGCCGGTGCCCAGAAGCCCTGTAAATAGCGCCAGCGCGACAATTACGTAGAGCCACTTTTCGACGACCTCGCGGTCGACGCCAGTTAATTTCAGCATCAGGTAGGCGAGGATCGCCGCCATGACGAGTTCCCACACGCCTTCCACCCAGATGTGGACGACGTACCACCAGAACATCTTGTCGACCGAAAGGTTTGCGGGATTGTAGAGCGAGAATAGGAAGAAGACCGCGATACCCCAAAGGCCGAGAAGCAGAACATTACTGATTGCTGTCTTGCGCCCTTTAAGCACCGTCATCGTGATATTATAGAGGAAGATGAGCGCGGCGGCGACGATGCCGAGTTTAACCCACAGTGGCTGCTCGATGAATTCGCGGCCTTCCTTTCCCAGCAGCGCATTGCCGGGAAACAAATCAAAGATATAGGTCAGGACGGCGCCTGCGGTTCCAAGCACGAGAATGAACAGCTGGATATAGGCGAGCCGCGGACTTTCTATTTCGCGCTCGGCCTCTTCTGGGATCAGATAGTAGGCCGATCCGAAGAAGCCCAATAGCAGCCACACGACTAGAGAATTCGTGTGCAACATGCGTACGATATTGAATGGTAGCGCCTCTGACATAGTATTGGGAAAAACGTAGATATAGCCGGCCAGCAGGCCGACCGAAACCTGGACGGCAAACAACGCGAGTGCAACTCCGAAATAGGCGAGCGCAATCTTCTGACTTTCATATTTCATGATTGTGTCCCCTCAGCCAGCTTTGTTGGGCGGCCAGCCCTGCGTATCGATGCGGCTGACCCACTCGAGGAAATTGACGAGATCCTCGAGTTCTTGGTCGTTGAGATGGAATTGCGGCATCTGCCGCCGGCCTTCGACATTGCTGGGTTGGGCCTTCATCCACGCCTTAAGGCCGTCACGCGCGGTGGCGGCATCGTCCTTGCCGCCATAGCGAATCCAGACGTTGCCAAGTTCCGGAGCGAAGTAGGCCCCTTCACCAAGGATGGTATGGCAATTTATGCACGCGTGCTTTTCCCAGATCCGCTTGCCCCTGGTCACGCTTTCAGACAACCCCTTCGTATCGGTCGAGGTGTTGACGATGTGACTGTAGCTTTGACCGGTGAGTATTAGAAAGATCAACAGGAAGAACGCGCTTCCCCCGTAGAAGATATTGCGCGCGGCAGACTTCGTAAGGGCGTCCAACATAGTGTCCCCTCGCCAGCAAGAGCCGAAATACCAGCGCAGGCTGCGGGACGCGTGGCCCGCCGTCCTTGACTTTGGTTAGCCTGCCGGGCCGTAGTGGCGCTGACCAGGGATGGGGCGGGACAATTTTAGTCGCCCCTTGAACGATGTGCGGAAGTGTTGAGGGGCGGCTGGGGTCTGGAGTCATAGTGTGCCACTGCGCGGTTCGTCACGTGCTGAACGAAAGCCGTTTTGATTGCTTTCAGCTCTCCGCTAGGCTCATGGGCTATAAAGAAACGTGAATTCACGCCCCACTCATTTGGTTTGATGGCACGCATTTTACTGGAGTTTACCCACCGGCCCGCGGCATGATCGGGCAAAAATCCAATATACTTGCCTGACAAGATCAGAATTTCTTGCGCTTCCATGCTCGATACGCTGGCGTTTGCCGTTGCACGCCCGAACCGGTAGACGTCGTCAAAATAGCGGTAGGCGCGCACCGAGAAATGAGCAGAGAGAAAATCGGCATGGGAGATCGTGCTGTCGTCCCGGGCAAACCAAGGGTGCGTGTGTGCGCAATAGAGGCTGTGGGTCTCCGTGGAAAGCGCGCGGTAGTCGAGGCTGGGCAATGCTTGAGCCATGGGCCCGATGGCGATATCGCGCTGCCCCTCGGCAACGCTCTGTTCTATCGATTGCGGGTTTGCGATCTCAAGATCAATAGCGACGTCTGGATACTCGTCGTGGAAGGCGGCAATTGCCTGGTCGAGGCTGAGATCGCGGCATGAAACGACGGTGTCGATGGTTGCGATCCGCAAGACTTGCGAACGGGTGCCGTGCACCCGTCCCATCCGTGCTTCAAAGCCTTCGATGGAGAGCAGCAATGCCAGGATCGCATCGTAGGTTTCTTGGCCGGCCAGGGTGAGCTTGAAGCCTCCCCGCCCCCGTTCACACAGTTTTGAGCCGAGCTTTGCTTCAAGGCTGGCGATGTGACTGCTCAGCGTGGACTGCGCAATGTTGAGCGCCATTTGCGCTTTCTGGAAGCCGTTGCAATCGACTACGGTCGTGAAAATTCTCAATAATCTGAGATCAATCGTACTCAGACGCCGCATGCTGGCCCCCTCGCTGCGCCGCGGCACAGGCCTGCTTACATCGATGTTTCTCGATCTAAGCCGATCAATCTTCCTAATTCAAGCGTGCTGTGCGGCGGTGCTACATTCCACCCACTTTCACAAGGTCCAGGCTTCAAACCGGGAGAACCAGCAGCCATGAAACGACTTGCAGCAACTCTTATACTTGCTTCAGCGATTGCATCGAGCGCGTCTTACGGTGTGTCATCGGCCGCCGAGAAAATCCGTGTTCTGGCCCCAACCTGGGTCGGTTTTGCGCCGGCTCTGGTCGCTGGTAAACTTGGTTACTACGCTGAGGACGGCATCGAAGTCGAATTCAAGTTTGAAGATGACCGCAGTAACGTGCTGGCGGCGATGGCGCGCGGCGATATCGAAGCTGACATGCGAACCGTCGGTGAGCATCAAGGGCGGCCCCGTGATGCTTCGACGCCCGGCGTGATCATCGGCACCATTGATTTGTCGGTCGGCGGCGACGGTGTTATTGCCGATGGGTCGATTGGCTCTGTCGCTGATCTCAAGGGCAAAACGGTTGCCGTCGAGCCGAACATTCCCGCCCGTCTGCTGCTTCAAATGGAGCTTGCGAAGTCCGGTCTCTCCCTCAAGGACGTGAAGCTAAAGGAAATCGCTACAGCTGATACTATTGCAGTGTTCAATGATGCAAGTATCGCAGCCGTGGGAACCTATGAGCCATTCATGTCTCAGGCCGTTAAGTCTGTTACGGCACGCAAACCCAAGATCATCTCGTCGTCCAAGGACGCACCCGGTCTCATTCTCGATATCATCACGGTGCGCCAGGACGACCTCAAAGCCAATCCGGAGAAGTACAAGAAGTTCCTGCGCGGCATTTACCGGGCGGTCGACTTCTTTAAAAAAGATCCCAAAAAATTTGCTGAAATAGCTGCGCCAATTTATGGCCTGAAGCCGGAGGAAGTCACCGAGATCATCGATACATCTTTGCGCTACACGCCCTACGAAGAGGCAATCGAATTTCTCGGCACGGCCGGAAAGCCGGGTAAACTGCATCCCCTGTTTGACCAGATCATGCAGTTGAACCTCGATTTTGGTGCCTCCGAGGTCAAGCTGGAGGCTGCCCAGCAAATCGACAATTCATTTGTCACAGGATTGTTCGAGGGCGCAAAGCGGTGAGGACGGGATCAATTAACTTGGGCCGGCACCTGCTGCACTCGGGTTGAGTTGGAGACCATAGTGTCTGAGAAGACCCGAAATGCACCTATTGCCGGTGTCCTGTTTGGTGTGGCGTTGCTGGGGATATGGGAGGCTGTCTCGCGCGGCGGCTTTGTGACGCCGGGTTTTCTGCCGGCCCCTTCGATCGTCGCCACCACGCTCGTAGAAAGGGTGATCGGCCGCGACTTGCTGTGGCACGCAGGCATTTCAACTCTGCGTGTCTGGAGCGCGTTTCTGATAGCTGCTGCCATGGCCATTCCAATTGGAATACTGATGGGCAGTTTCCCGCTCGTGGGACGGGCGCTTGAACCAACAATTGACTTCATCCGCTATCTTCCCGTTCCGGCTCTCGTGCCGCTGTCGATCATCTGGTTTGGCGTTGGGGAGGCGACAAAACTGTTCCTGCTCTGGCTTGGTACATTTTTTCAGTTGGTGCTTTTGGTTGCTGACGACGTTCGCCGAGTGCCCCACGAGTATCAGGAAGTTGCGGCAACGCTTGGTGCCCCGCGCCGCCGCGCATTGCTGGATGTATCGTTTCCCGCCATGCTGCCAACGCTCGTCGATAACCTGCGGGTCACGCTTGGCTGGTGTTGGAGCTATGTGATCGTGGCCGAGATTGTAGCGGCCGACAGCGGCATCGGTTTCGTTATCTGGCAGGCACGACGCTTCTTCAAGACCCCAGAAGTCATGGCTGGCGTTGTGGCGATTGGGATCATAGGCCTGGCAACCGACCAAGCCCTCCGTTGGCTCCATTGGCGCTGGTTCGCCTACCTGCGGAGGTAAGAGAATGGACTATTTGATATTTGAGAACGTGAGCAAGCGCTTCGCCGGATTTGGTGAGCAAAGCGATGTTGTTGCTCCGTTCAATCTCTCCATTGTCAAGGGCGAGATCGTCGTTTTTCTAGGACCGTCGGGTTGCGGCAAGACAACGCTAATGCGCATGGTCGGGGGCATGGAAAGTCCGACAACAGGCGTCATCCGGCTCGAAGGCACGCCGCTTGGTCCGCCCGATCGCCGCCGCGGAATGGTGTTTCAGTCCTATTCCTCCTTCCCGTGGCTCACGGTCGAGGAGAATGTGGCTTTCGGGATGCGCTATCGTACTGATCTGACGCCAGCCGCAAAGCGCGAGCGTACCCAGCACTATTTGAATATCGTCGGCCTTACGGAGCATGCGGGCAACTATCCCAACCGGATTTCAGGCGGCATGCGCCAGCGTGTTGCCATTGCCAGAACCCTGGCAGCCGGATCTGAAATTCTGCTCATGGATGAGCCGTTCGGTGCACTCGATGCGCAACGGCGCGAGGTGATGCAACTTGAGCTAAGGCGCATTTTGCAGATTGAATCGAAGACCATCATTTTTGTGACCCATGATGTCGAAGAGGCGGCATTCCTTGCCGATCGAGTCGTGGTCTTTACGCGCCGTCCGGCACGCATCTTGTCAACGATTGACATTGCAAACCGCTTAGGAGCGGCGCGAACGCTGGCGCTGCGGGATAGTCAGCCCTTTTTCGAGTTACGCAATGAGCTTTTGGCGCTCGTCCGGTCAACAGCAGAGGAGGAGGCTGCATGACGTCTGGTATAGCGGGCAAGACAGTACTCGTCACAGGAGCCAGCCGTGGCATCGGCGAAGGCATCGCAGTGGCATTTGTGAAAGCAGGTGCCCATGTACATATTCTTGCGGACGATGATCAGGTTGTGGCGGTCGCTCAGCGAATTGGTGCGATTGGACATGTCGCCGATATTACCGACGAGAAGGCCATTGCGCGCACGTTTGCAGGCCTTCCAGCGCTGGATGTATTGATCAACAATGCGGGCTTTGAGCGTATGACGCCGCTCGACGATACGGATCAGACGTCGCTGGCTGTGTTCCGCCGCGTTATCGAGGTGAATATCGTTGGCACCACCATCGTGACCCAGGCCGCGTTGTCAAAACTGAGTAACGGGTCGCGCATCATCAATACGTCATCTATTTGGGGCCGCGTTGGCGAGCCCATGTTTGGCGCTTACGTTTGCTCAAAGCACGCAATCATTGGGTTGACGAAGTCGTGGGCAAAGGAACTCGGGCCGCGTGGTATCCGTGTCAACGCGGTCTGCCCAGGATGGGTGCGAACTGAAGCATCATTGCGTTCGGCGTCAGTCATGGCTGCACGAGCCGGCCGCTCGGAGGTCTCGGTTATCGAGGCTGTAGAAGCCGCTCAAGCGTTGCCAGGCGGATTGATGGTTCCGTCCGACATCACCGGTGCTTACCTTTTCTTGGCGTCAGATTGGGCCGTCAATGTGACGGGCCAATCGGTCGGAATTGATCGCGGTGAGGTGCCATGGTGAATATTTCCGGATTGAATCGCGCGGCGCTGGTCACCGGGGCTGCAAACGGCATCGGGCGCGCCACACTGATCGCGTTGCGCAATGACGGTTACAATGCGGTTGGACTTGATATCACTCCGCCTGATGGCGACGGCGATTTTGTTAGCGCCGACGTTTCTGACGAAGCCTCCGTCGTTGCAGCCATGCAAGGAGTGCTTTGTAGGACTGGGCACATTGACGTTCTTGTTAACGTCGCGGGCATATTGCGAGAAGGCCCATTCCAGAAAATGGATGTTGCCACCTTCGACCGCCTGTTTGCCGTTAACGTGCGCGGCACGTTTCTGGTGACTCGTGCAGCCTTGCCGCACATGCCGGCAGGAAGCCGTATAATCAATATTGCATCGGAACTCGCGTTTGCGGGACGCCAGCAGGCCGCCGCCTACGCTGCAACGAAAGGCGCGATTGTTTCGTGGACCCGGTCGCTGGCGCGCGAATTGGGACCGGACATTCTTGTCAACGCCGTAGCTCCGGGTCCCGTCGATACGGCGTTGCTTAGCTATGGGATGATGACGCCGGAACAGCAAGCACTGGAAAACGCCAACCCGTTGCGCCGCATTGGCCGGCCGGAAGAGGTTGCGGCCATGATCGCGTTTTTGGCGAGTCCGGCTGCTTCATTCACAACCGGGCAGTGTTTCAGCGTCGATGGTGGTGCGGCAATGCATTGAGAGGATCAGGTTATGATAGCAAATCCCATCCCATGGCCCAATGGTGCGCGTTGCGCCTGTGCTATTTCGTTCGATATGGATGCTGACAGCCTCATCCATATCTCGCGGCCAGCCGATGGATTTGACCGGCTCAATCCAATTTCAATGGGTCGTTACGGTCCCAACGTGGCCGTGCCACGCATTCTCGCGACGTACAAGAAACTTGGGATCAAGCAGACGTTCTTCATTCCGGCGTGGTGCATGGAACGCTATCCTGCAGCGGTAGAGGCGATCCTTGAGGGAGGCCATGAGATTGGCCACCACAGTTACCTGCATGAAGATCCGACGTCGCATTCTGATTCTGAGCAAGGCTACTGGTTCGACCGTGCCATGGCCGTGCACAAGCGCATGACCGGCAGCCACCCGCGCGGCTATCGCGCGCCAGTCTATAATGTCACTCAAGGTGTCGTCGACCGGCTGGTTGCAAATAATTTCCTGTATGACTCCTCGCTGATGGCAGACGACATTCCCTATCTCATGAAGACTCCAAAAGGGGAACTGTGGGAAATGGCCGTTCACTGGGGA
>JBEBJD010000131.1:0-5925 GCA_040080075.1 Hyphomicrobium sp.
TTCTAGCGATCATTGCATTGTAAAGCCCGCGCCAACGACGCACCCATCCTCTCCTACACGAGCGGAAAAATGGGTCCTCGGGAGTCATGCCGACGACGTGCTTCTGGCTCGGCCCGATGGCACCTGCCGGCGGATAAGATGCCCGATACAAAACAACCACTCTGGCCATGACCCCACATGCCCTAAACCAGCATGGCTTTCCACATCCACGCTTTGCGTGGCTACGCCACGACGCGCAGTTGGGCAAAAATTTCAGAACAGTTTGATCAAGCTGCAGACGGTATCGATGGAGCCGAATGCCGCCTCGGCCTTCGTCTTGCAGCCGGATTGCTCGTCCGGGGTCTTAAGCTTCATGCAGTGGGCCAGTTCATCGGCCTTCTTGGTCTCGGCGATCATCTTGCAGGCCGCAGGTACGAGCGCCAACAGGATTCCCGCACCGATCGACCGTCTGTCTTCGGCAGGTGGAGCTTTGTTGACGACGGTATCGCTCTCAGCCAATAGGCCTCTCTTCTTCAATTCCGTCACAAGCTCTTTCTGCTTGTCCGGTGGGAGTTGGGCAAGGTCTGGGCTGGTCACCGTCACGTCACCCGCGGCAGCGGGCGCAACGTTGATCACTGGCAGGAAGAATGCGATTTGCAAAACGAATGCAGACAAAGCCAAGCGCAATGATGCACGCATAACAGACCTCCAAAATTGTCAGTCGCCGCAGATGGTAGAGCTACTGTTGGAATGACTTGTTGCGCACTTTACCGCCTCGGCAGGCAGAGCAGCAATCAGACGGCGCGGCAATCTGGGATCAAGTTTGCGTGTGTTTTTGAGGAAAGGTCACGACAGTGCGCAGGCAAACCTGTTGAATTGCCCGATTGTGACGATGCTCGTGTCGAGGCGCCAGGGGTTGCGTACCCATCGTCCAGGCCCATCATCCAGGCCAAGACTCTGCGTCGCTGTAGGGAAACCAGCCCTGCTGTTCCCGGATCTCCGGGTCGATCAGGACCATCTTGGTGTGACGGAACTGATCAAGTCCCTCAACGCCCAGTTCGCGCCCGTTACCCGATAGCTTGCGCCCGCCAAACGGCACGGCGTCGTTGTCGAGCAGGGGAACGTTGACCCACACCATGCCCGTCTGGATTTCGTTGACCGCGCGCATGGCTTCGCAAAGGTCGCGCGTGTAGATGTTGGCGCCGAGGCCAAAGCAGGACCGGTTTGCAAGCTCAATGGCTTCGTCAAGATTGCGTACCTTTACGATCGGAGCCACCGGGCCAAACGACTCGCCATTGACGATCTCCATGTCATGCGTGACTTCCGTCAGTACCGTGGCATCAGTAAACCAGCCCGCATTCAAACCAGCCGGCCGGCCGCCGCCGCATGCGGCCTTGGCGCCCTGCAGTAGTGCTTTTGCAAGTATGGCTTCATAGCGGTCGCGCTCGCGTGCCGAAACCATAGGCCCCATGTCGACTTTGCCAAGGCCGTTGCCGATGCGCAGGCTCTTTGCTTCGTTCACCAACCTGTCAACGAATGCATCGTGCATGGTCTCATGTACGTAGATGCGTTCAGCCGAAGTGCACACTTGGCCCGCATTGAGGAAGCTCGCAAAGGCAACGCCGCGCGCTGCGATGTCAACAGGCGCCGAGGGCATGACGATAAAGGGATCGTTGCCCGAGGCCTCGATAAGGGCGGGCTTGAACGTTTTCGCACAGGCCTGCGCGACACTCTGGGACGTCTTCAAACTGCCGGTGAAGGCGACGCCGTGGATGCCTTCATGCTCCACCAGTCTCTGACCCGCTGGTCCGCGCCCGGTGACGCACTGAACGAGACCTGTTGGCAAACTGGCGAAGGCCTCCATCAGCAGCAATGTTGAAAGCGATGTGTAGTCGGACGGCTTGATGATCACGGCATTGCCTGCGCCAACGGCCGCGGCGACCTGCCAGAACAGCAACAGGTATGGGTAGTTAAACGGAATGATGGCCGCGACCACACCAAGCGGCTCTTTCATGGTCAGATGCAGTTGGCCCGGCGCAGAGGGGCCGTGGACACGCCCGCCTTCATGCCGGCTGATCTCGGCATAGTAGCTCATGGCGCTTGCCGACCAGCCGATTTCGTCGACCGCCTCCTTGTACGTCTTGCCTTGTTCGCGCGTCAGGGACTCGCCCAGTGCCGGGCCCATCGCGCGTGTCGCGCTGGTCACGTCGTGCATGATGTCGGCGCGCTCTGCGCCCGACAGCGCCCACCATTTGAGTTGTGCGGCGCTGGCGAACGCAATGGCGGCACCGATCTCCGTAACGGATGCTTCCGCCACCTCGCCGATGACATCCCCGGTCGCTGGATTGATGACCGGATAGGCGTCGCCGGCGCTGCGTTCGAACGAACCATTGATGAAGAGTGAGCGGCTAAGCGCTCTGTGTTTGGCAATGATATCCATGTTCCCCTCAGCGCAGAGCCATCTTGTTGTTCGTCACGGCAGAGGTAAGAATGGCAGACCTTGTGCGCGCGCGCTATTAGGGCAGCCACGTGCTTGGGGGGACCAACGCCACCCCGCCGCACTTGCCTTTCCCGCCAACTTCGGCCATACACCGGCCCATCACACACGCCAGATTTCGCGCTTCTTGGATTAAAAGCCCCAGTGAGCGCTCCGGTGGAAAGTGTAAGCCCCTAAAAAGGCTATGCTTTCTTCTCAAGGTCTGGCGGAGGATTAACCGGAAAAGGAATACCCTCGCATGACGCTTCCTGCGTTCAACATGCGTCAGCTCTTGGAAGCTGGCGTTCACTTCGGTCACCAATCGCATCGCTGGAACCCGAAGATGGCTCCGTTCATTTACGGCGCCCGCAACAACATTCACATCATCGACCTGACCCAGACGACGCCGCTCCTGCATCAAGCGCTCGTCAAGGTGTCCGATACGGTCGCCAGCGGCGGCCGCGTGCTGTTCGTGGCCACCAAGCGCCAGGCTTCGGAAGGCATCGCCGAAGCCGCCAAGCGCTCGGCTCAGTATTTCATCAATCACCGTTGGCTTGGCGGCACGCTGACCAACTGGAAAACCATTTCGCAGTCGATCCGCCGGCTGCGCCAGCTCGACGACATTCTGGCCGACCCGCAGGGCCGCACCAAGAAAGAAGTCCTGAACATTCAGCGCGAGCGCGACAAGCTCAATCAGGCGCTGGGCGGTATCAAGGACATGGGTGGCGTGCCCGACCTGCTGGTCGTCATCGACACCAACAAGGAAGCCATCGCCATTCAGGAAGCCCGCAAGCTTGGCATCCCGATCGTGGCCGTGGTCGACACCAATTGCGATCCAGATGGCATTGATTTCCCGGTTCCGGGCAACGACGACGCCGGCCGCGCGCTGACGCTCTATTGCGATCTCATCGCCCGCGCCGCCATCGACGGCCTGGAGCGCTCGCAGTCATCAGCCGGTATCGACGTTGGCGCATCGGAAAATCCGCCCGATGAAGCGGCCATCGTCAAGGTCTTTAAAGGCATCGAAGCCGCTCGCGGCGAAGCCGACGACCTGAAGCGCATCACGGGCGTCAACGGCAAGCTCGAGCAGCGTTTGAACGACGCGGGCGTCTACCACTTCTGGCAAATCGCCGACATGGATGCCGACAGCGCATCGGCGCTCGATCGCCTGCTGAAACTTAAGGGCCAGATAGCCAAGGACGGCTGGGCCGCTCAGGCCAAGAAGCTGGTCGACGAGAAGGTTGTTTAAGACGGGTTAAGAAACCGGCAATCGGAAGACACGGGCTAACGACCCTCCGGTTGCCGTTTGCCGGCTGCAGATTGCCGACCTCCACGACCCACTATCATTTTTGAAAACGGCATCTGGCCGGAGGAACACTCACATGACCACAGTCACCGCAGGTATGGTGAAAGAGCTTCGCGAAAAGACTGGCGCGGGCATGATGGACTGCAAAACAGCGCTTGATGAAACTAAGGGTGACATCGAGGCCGCCATCGATCTGTTGCGCAAGAAGGGCCTCTCAAAAGCGGCCAAGAAGGCGGGCCGCATCGCCGCCGATGGACTTATCGGCATCGCCTCGTCAGGCAAGACAGGCGCTGTCGTCGAAGTCAACTCCGAGACCGACTTCGTGGCCCGCAACGAAGAATTCCAGGACATGGTGGCCAAAATCGCGTCGATCGCAGCGGCTGCCAACGGCAACACGGCAAAGCTGCTGGCCGCCCATTTTCCCGGCACCAAGACGAGCGTTGAAGCCTTCGTCAAGGATGCTGTTGCCAAGATTGGCGAGAACATGAGCGTGCGCCGCACGGCGGCTCTGTCGGTCAAGGATGGCCTCGTCGCCTCCTACACACACAACGCCGTCAAGCCGGGCCTGGGCAAGATCGGCGTTCTGGTGGCGCTTGAAGGCAAGGTCAAGAATGCAGACGAACTGGCTGGCCTCGGCCGCATGATTGCCATGCACGTCGCCGCCGCCAATCCCGTGGCTCTCGATCTCGACAGCGTGCCCGCTGAAACGATCGAGCGTGAAAAGGCCATTCTGCTCGACAAGAACAAGGGCAAGAAGCCCGAGATGATGGACAAGATCATCGCCGGTGGCCTCAAGAGCTATGCTAAGGAAAGCTGTCTGCTCGATCAGGCCTATATCCACGACAACGCCAAGACCGTGGCGCAGGCCGTCAAGGATGCTGAAGGTTCACTTGGCGGGGCTGTGAAGCTCACGGGCTTCATCCGCTATGCGCTGGGCGAAGGCATCGAGAAAAAGGAAGAAGACTTCGCCGCCGAAGTCGCCAAGACCATGAGCGATGCTGCTGCTGCCAGTAAGAAGTAAGCGGCATTCGCGCTCTCAAATTCTGAGCACTAAGAAACCGGCGGGGCACACCGCCGGTTTTTTTGTTTGCCGGTCAGTCATCAGCACGCTTGGCCGAGGGCCTTTTTCGCGGCGCATCTCGCTAAAATCGCGTTGGCCTTTATCCCAACCTTCGCTGTACTTGCAGCTCCCTTGGCGGCGCCCTTCAATAGGACTGCGTTGAATTTAGCGCCGAATTTGACAATCTCGAATGAATCTTTGAGGGGGCCTGCTTGTGCCGATTGAACCGGCATTGCAAATGCCGATGCCAGTAGGATGGTGAAGATTACTCGCGTTTTCATGAAAATTCTCCTGTCCCGGTTGAAGTCCAAACCCGGTGATCAAAGTGACCGCGCGAGCAGGAGAACAATCGCATAGGGCCGCGATTGGAACTGTTCCGCCTGATACAGATGTGGATCTGGCAGCCGCGGCCCTTGATCACAAACGGCTTGGCGCGATTAGATCTCTCGTACGCTGCAGATGCATCAATTCCGGGGGCACCTGCTGCTTATTTTTATATCTCGGTAGCTGCCCGGGAGGTGCCTTAATCCGATCTAAGACGTCTTCTGATAAACTCGATGAACCAAGACGTCAGGACAGCGCATGAATCGGAACACACGTTCATCAGTCGTTAGCAGACCTTCTCTGCACACGCTTTCGCTTCAAAGAATTCGTGCAGCTTTCAGTCCTGGCCGAAAGCTGATCTATCGCTACCTCAAACTTCTGGCCCTCCTCACCATAGTTTCAGCTGTAATGGCGTGCGACTTGGGGCTGGCCATTTTAATGCTGACCCTCGGCCTCGCATTTCCGTTGCTATTTGCGCCCGCCGCACTGTGCTATCTCTTGGCTGCCTTCCCAGCCGTCGCACTGTGGCGTGGCGGCTCCATGGCCCGGTTCACGGGAGTTGGCATATCTGCCGCCCTTATCGCAGCCGTGGCCATCATACCGGGATTTATATCAAATCAGCGAGCGGGCCGGCTCGACGCAGCGACGCAACGCGCCGATATCCATCCTGCTGCCACGTCTGCAGCGCGTACGCTGGAGATCATGCGCAATCGCGAAAACTACGACAAACTATTTATGGACGCTGAGCCATGCGGCTACGAATGCCGCGCGCTGCTGTTA
>JBEBJD010000096.1:0-5873 GCA_040080075.1 Hyphomicrobium sp.
CTTTAAATCAGGCGTGACTGATCCTTCCTTCTTGCACTCTGCGAGCGGGCTTCGCGCCTCATTCGGAATGCGCGCGATGAGATCGCGGATGTGGGCGACCGCACGATCCGGATCGTAGCCGACCTTCTTCGCCTGATCCTCCCAGTGACGCGGCAGGATGCGATTGAAGTGGTAGTAGGAATCGATCGACATTGCCATGCGGTCATCGCGGTTATTCTTCGAGTAGGGGAGCCAGCTCGCAATGTCGTACAGCGGCGCCAGCCGATACCGCCCTCCCGCGCTCAGCAGCAATCCGTAATTCTTGGCGTGTGCGTCGGTGCCACCGATCACAAAGTTGAAAGCGCAGGCGCGCATGAACCGGTCGCGGTCATCGCTTGGCTTCCCTGAACCCGACAGCAATTCCATGATGGCCTTGATGCCGGGGCCGCCGTCGCGCTGATACTTGTTGCGCGGATCGACCTTGAGGGCCTGGCAGCAATCCTCCTGATGGACACGGTGGATTTCGCCGCCCGGTGCATCGATGGCGAGCACCTTGGGACCCTGTAAGTGGCGGCGGTCGAAGCGTTCGATCACCACCACAGGAATGTCCCCAAATTCTTCTGTCCAGCACTTTGGCGCAGGCATCGATCGGGCGCTATCTCGAGTTCTACAACCGACGCCGCCCTCATTCGAGCCTTGACGGCCGCACCCCAGATCAAGCCTACTTCACCCCGCAGCCCATCCGCATGGCTGCCTAACCCCGGCAGACGTTCCACTTATCAGAGCGGAAAATCTGTTCAGACAAACGGGACCAGCTCACTCGGTGCACAAACCTTTCTATGCTGTGATGCGGTGACCGAGAGTAAAATCATACAATCCGTGTACGGCGTAATCATCTCGGCATACACCACCGTGATGCTCGTCGCAGCGCCAAGCATAGCAAAACATGCGCCGAACATTGACGGAATTGCCCAGGGACGAATACTTTTCAAGGAAGACTTCGCGCAGTTGAGCTGCACCGGGTGCCGGGCGTCTTTCATACTCGGGCAGCATCCATTCCGCATGGAATTGCTAATCGACAGCTTGCCCGATTCATCACACGGCACTCAGGCTCTGTACCGACCATCGCAGATATTCAGAGAGATCTCGGCAACCGCCGTCCCTTCCTCGCCCTGCTTCAGGACGAACGCGATCTGGCTCTCCGTAAACTTCGATGCCTTCATTGAAAACCCCTTCTCCTCGGCCATGCCTCAGATCGCGGAATTCTCTAATTCAAACTGGGCCGTTTTTCGGGGAGCAGGTCAACGGCTTTGTACTCTTTTGGGGCCAAGTTAGTAAATCTTAAGGGACAAAGCACCCTATTTTACATCTGCATATCGATAGAACTTCAACCCACCGGCCAGCAATGGTATCTATTCGATCGTTGTCACCGGATTTAAGGAAATGTTCGATGCGTACTAATATCGGAAAAGCACTATCCTGCTTTGTGGTCGCCGCCCTCATATCAGTCGCACAATTTGGCGCCGCCACACCTGCGGATGCCAAGCGCGGTGTGCGAGCACATGGTGTACGGCACGCTCGCGTCAATCGCGTACGCGTTAAACACGCGCATGTTCATCATTACAACCGTCATCGGGTTGCCCGAGGCGTTGCGGCTGGTGTTGCGACGGGTGTCGTCATCTCCAGTGCAGCGCGCTACAATACCTGTTCCAATCTCACTTATCGTTGCAACCGCGGCGAGATCTGGGCTTGTATCGAACACGACAACCGCTGTTACTAATAAGTCTGCCAAAGGCACATATTCTAGTGTTCCGGCTCAGACATTTCGATCCCGAAATGTCTGAGCCGGAATCCTAACCACTCTAATGATTTTTTCGCGTCTTTCCATACATCGGTCCACCTGTCGCCGGACTCGAATGTTTGGGACGCAACACGAGTGTGATGGTCGATGACCTGAGACCCGCAACCTCGTCCAAAAATGGTTCGACGCCGTAACCCTCAATGAGGAGACGGACGATGCGTCAAACAAGATTTTCAGAAGTACAGATCATAACCATCCTGCGCTAGCAGGAGGCGGGCCGGCCGGCGGCGGAAGTGTGCCGCAAGCACGGCGTCAGCCTAGCGGCCTTCTACAAGTGGAAGGCGAAGTTCGGCGGCATGGACGTGTCAGACGCCAAGCAGCTGAGGGCGCTCGAAGACGAGAATGCCAAACTCAAGAAGCTTCTGGCCGATACGATGCTGGACAACGCGATGTTGAAGGTTGTGAACAGCCGAAAGTGGTGACGCCCGCCGCCAGAAGGCAGGCCGTGGCCCACGCACTCTTGACAGCAGCGGCTACGGCACTGCGGCAAGAAACATGAATACTGCGAAAATGACCAGATGAACGGCTCCTTGAAGTATTGTCGTTCGTCCCGTTGCCAGAGTGACGGTGCTGATGAATAAAGTCAGCAACAAGAGAACAATTCCAGACGGCTCAAGTCCCAAGGTCAACCGCTGGTCAAGCATGAGCGCCACGATGGCGACCATCGGTATGGTTAGACCGATGGTCGCCATGGCCGAACCTAGCGCAAGGTTTAGACTGGTCTGCAAACGATTGGCGGCCGCTGCCCGGACAGCAGCCATGCCTTCGGGCAACAGCACAACAGCCGCAATGACGACCCCAACAAACGCTTTGGGTAAGTTTGCGGCGGAGACCGCGCCTTCAAGCCAGGGGGACAGGACTTTGGCTAGCAATACCACCGCGGCCAGAGCCAAGCATAGCAGCCCAACGCTGATTAGCGCAGTCCTGGTTGATGGAACATCCTCAGGACTGCCGGTATCGGCGCTGGAATCGTCTAGCATCAGAAAATAGTCCCGATGCCGGATGGTCTGAATAAATAAGAACACAAAATACAAAATGACTGAGACGACGCCCACAAAAATTAATTGCGATGACGCAAAGACCGGCCCTGGCGCAGCCAGCGTGTAGTTTGGCAAAACCATTGTGATCACGGCAAGCGTTCCGAGCACACTCAATGCGGCTGCAGAGGCGCTCGTTTGAAAGCTTTGCTCGTGATGACGCACACCACCGGCCACTAGGCACAAGCCGACGATGCCGTTCAGAACCAACATCACAGTGGCAAAGACCGTGTCGCGGGCAAGAACGTCGGCTCCGTCCTTGGCCGATAGCATGATCGAGACGATCAGCGCGACCTCGATCACAGTCACGGCTATCGCGAGAACAATCGATCCAAACGGCTCGCCGACCCGCAGCGCTACTACTTCCGCATGATGAACAGACGCAAACACGGACGCTCCCAGCAAGAGCGCTGCGAGCAATAGTACCAGACTGGAATCCGCCGAAACAAGTCCTGCAAACGTGAAGATAAGAAGCAAATAGGCCGATAAGGGCGCGGCCCAAGACCACACAGGAACGGTATCGACGGCGTGCTTGTTCAATGACATGCGGGTACCTGTTTGTAGTGGCTCGTGATCAAGCGGACACGCTTGCGGGTGCAAGCAAGACGATACCAATTCAAAACCTCAAATCCAGAGCTTTTGTTTTCGTTACGTAGTTAAGGGGACCGCACTCAAGACGGCACATCTAAACTTGAGTTGAAAGATTTTGCATTGCACGTAAAAATCAAAGACTACCCTACTGGATTGCGAATTAACACTTCGCGCATTTGGCGACACGTTTACTGTGGCGTTAAAACGTCAACGCGACTTACATGGTGCGTTCTCCTGGCGTCATGATGCAGGGATACTTGGGCTAGCCGCAGTCCCATTCTGGTTCCTCTCAACGCTAACCTCCCTGGCAACCGGGGCAAACGCCAATTACGCTGGCGGCCCGATTATCTCGGTTAGCGACGAGCAACCTGGCGCCGGGGCTGTCGCCATCAAGACTGACACGATCGTTGCTGCCGGCAATCACACCCATATCAATAAGACTGAAAAAGGAGAAACGACCCGCCTCGCCGGTCACGCAATGATTCCTTGACTGATCGGTGCACATTGCCATGTTTTTGCAACGGTCATCCAAGCACGTTCCGCCAATCAGATGCCCCCGCCGGATGACGGCGGTGGCAGCGTCGCCTCACAGCAGGGCCTGCTCATAGTTTGGGCTGCAAAGAGCGAGAAGGCAATCAGCAAGGCCAGCTAGACGATCGGATTCGGTTGGGACAATTCAACAGCTCCAAGAGCAGCGCGCGGGCGCCAGCCTAGAAGAACGCCTTCACCAACCGCACATGACGCCGGCTTGCTGACCGCGCGGGAATTCTCAACCCTCAAACTCAATGCCGATTGGGTGGTGTTAACTGCCTGCAATACGGCGGGGGCTGGCCCGCCGGGTCCCGAAGCGCTTGTGACTCCAGAACACGAGGGACGGCACCAAGGAACCGGCGGTCCGGAATTGCCACTCACTCTTAAGTGCTAGCGTGAGCTTCTATCGATGGGCGGCCGCTAACAATCGCTCATTAAAAACCGTCGGCCGGCCCTTTCGCTGGGCCACAATGGGCGCCATCACACAGGCAAGTTCGAAAAGGAGTGTTGCGCCTGCATATGCCGTCATTCCCCCAAGGTCGAAGGGCGGTGACACTTCGACGACGTCAGCGCCAACAATGTTGAGCCCGGCAAGTGCGCGCACTAGCTGCAACGCTTGGAACGTAGAGATGCCGCCGATCTCAGGCGTGCCTGTGCCAGGCGCCTGAGAGGGATCGATGACATCGATATCAAATGAGATGTAGACCGGCTGATCACCCACGATGTCCCGCGCCATGGACATGACCGCTGCAGGTCCGCGGCCGGAAAATTCTTCGATTGTCACGATGCGCACGCCAACTGACGCTGCAAACTCGCGGTCTTCCCCGTCGTAGGTCGACCCATGAATGCCTATTTGAACTATGCGCTTTGGATCCAAGAGATTTTCTTCAATCGCGCGCCGGAATGGCGTGCCATGAGTATAGCGCGCGCCGCCAAAGTAGTCCGAGAAAAGGTCAGTGTGGCTATCGAAATGAATCATGCCAATTGGCCGGGCTTTCGCCACCGCGCGCAATACCGGCAAACTTGTAAGGTGATCGCCGCCTGCTGTGAGAGGGGTTACGCCAGCAGCAACGAGATTGCCGTAAAACGTTTCGATGCGATGCAATGTGTCTTCAAGCCCAATCGGATTGGGCGTCACATCGCCGAGATCGGCAAGCCGGGCCGTGTGAAACGGCGCGACGGCCGTCGCCTGATTGACCATCCGCACCATCGTCGAGGCATCACGCATCGCCCGCGGCCCGTGTCGCGCGCCAGCTCTATTGGTCGTGCCACCATCCCACGGTATCCCCACAAGACCAATCTCCACGCCCTTTGACGCCGCATCGGCAGGCGCCACCTGCGGCAGCCGCATGAACGAGGGCACTCCAGCAAAGCGTGGCACGTCGAGTGCAGATACGGGCAGGAAGTTTGCATCGAAGGGACGCATAAAACTATTGTCCCCCCAGATGCACAGGACGTTCAAAGTACGGCAGGGTCTCCACACGAGGCTGGTACTTCCCAGCAAGGGTCAAAGATTTGACGTAAGTGGCGATCTCTTCGAGGGGTGCAAACCAAACGTTCTTTTCGGACATAATGCTGGTGAGGAAGCGCTCAACCTGCATCCACCTCGCGAGGCGCCCAGTCAAAAATGGATGCCAGACCGGCAACCATAACCCGCCGGCTTCATAGTGCGCCTCGAACTCTTCAAAAAACGCCCGCAAGCCGTCGGAGGGTCCGCGCACGGGCATCAGATATCCAATCTCGGCATAGTGCGCAAACGGGGGCCAATCGTCGGTTCCCCAGTGAACGGCCATTTCCCACAGTTCCCCTTTTGGAGTCTTCATGAGATAGGGAATGTCGTCTGCCATCAGCGAGGAGTCATACAGGAAATTATT
>JBEBJD010000205.1:0-25232 GCA_040080075.1 Hyphomicrobium sp.
AAGTTCAAAGCGTCGACGTGCCAGGTGTTACGCTGCGCTATACCGATGCAGACAAGAGCCGTGTGCCATCAACGCTCACCGAGCAGATTCCGGTTGTGGTGCCGGTTAGAACGCGGGTGGTCGAGTTCAAGCGTGACGAACAGAATACGGTTGCATCGAGCGGTGGCTGCAACCCGGACTGCGGTGACAAGGAGTTCTTGCCTTGGGCTATTCGCGTAAACGGCGAAGAGACGCACTCCTTGAATGCTAACCGCATTTCGCTGCTGATCCCCAAGCCCGGCGAGGTCGAGCATTGGACCTATATCAATGGCGGCGGCGGCTGGGATCACCCGATTCATCTGCATTTCGAAGAAGGCGTTACGATCAACCGCGGCACGGCCGCCATACCGGCGACAGAACGCTTGGTACGTAAGGACGTATGGCGGCTACGGCCAGGCGGCCAAGTCAAGTTCCAGGTGCAGTTTGGCGAGTTCGGCGGCTCATACGTCAACCACTGCCACAATACGGTGCATGAAGACTTCGCTATGCTCCAGCGATACCAGGTGTTGAGCGATAACGGCGAACCTCAATTGGCAGTCTCGCCTACACCAATCCCGACAGAAGACGGCGTGACATTCATGACGCCAGAAATACTCCCCGAAGGCGATCCGAGGAAGAGATCTGGCGCTTAGTCTCTGGGGCCAGGTCAGCGGCCTGGGCCCATGAACTGGGGAGCTGGAATTTTGAAGCCGGCCGATTCGGAAGATCGCATGTTGCAAGTCATACTATTTAAAGGTGGCGGCAGAACTTTAAAGAGAGTGGTGCGCACAGCATTGCTCTCCGCAGGTGCTGCCGCCGCCTTATTTTCTCTGTTGCACATTCATGCAGCTAGTATCGCCGCGACGGCGACGGCGACGTCGCCGTCGCCTTGGAATGACACCTACTTTCCAAACCTTCCTGTTGTGACGCATGATGGCCGAGTGCTGCGCTTCTACGATGATCTCATCAAGGGCAAGATTGTCGTTATCAATTTCATCTACACAAGCTGTTCAAACATCTGTCCGCTCACCACCGCGCGCCTTGCTGAAGTCAGAAACCAGCTTGGCGATGCCGTTGGCCGCGACATATTTTTCTATTCGATTACCCTCGATCCCTTGATGGATGGGCCAGAACTGCTGGCAAAATATGCCGAGACCTACAAGGCCGGTCCCGGCTGGCTATTCCTGACGGGAAAGCCGGACGACATAGATCTTATCCGCCACAAACTTGGCGAGCGCAGCCGGGTACTGAGTGAGCACCGCAACGCCGTGATGCTCGGCAACGACCGCACGGGAGAGTGGCAGCGCGACTCGGCTTTTTCCGACATCGAGCAACTCGCCGCCACCATCCGCAAAATGGACCCCAAATGGCGCGAGCAAGTGCGTCCTGTGGCTGGAGAAAGCAAGAGCGTTCATGCCGCCGATATCAGCGCGACGCCGGGTAAGGGACTTTTCATCAAGGCCTGCGCGGCGTGTCATACGATTGGACATGGCGTTCTCGTCGGCCCCGATCTCGCCGGTGCGCTGGAACGGCGTGAGCGGACGTGGCTCAAACAATTTATGATGGAACCAGACCGGATGCGAGCCGGCAAAGACCCAGTCGCGGTCGCTCTTGATGAGGCTTATCCGGGAGTGAGCATGCCAAACCTTGGGTTATCGGGCACCGATGCCGACGATCTTCTCACCTATCTGTCCGAGCAATCGCGCCGGTCTGTAGGTCAGACGGCCAATGGCGGTCAGTTAGAAAAAGGTACGCCCTGAGCGGCCCGTTGCTATGGCTTTGGTGTACCGGTGGAATCGGGGGCTGAAAGCCTGGGGGCAAAGAGTTTAAGTTCCGCTTTGTCGCCATTGCGCTCAATGAGTACGCGGTCCGTCTCAATTCTTCCGACCGTCCAACCGCCAATCTCTGCGCCAACTTCCACCCATGCTGCATCCGGCAGTCCGGCAACACGTATCAGTGCGCGTTGCGCCGATGTTCCCGACCGCATCATGCCGACCAGCTTCAGGTTGTCCGCCGGGCTTTGATTGGGGGCCATTTCCGGAGCCGCTGGTGCTTCGGAAGCCGCTTGCATTACGCCGGGCGGCCTACGGTCCGGGCGGAATACGGGCCGCATGACAGTTTCGCGCAACTCCGATAGCGGCTGCACGTGGGCTTCAGAAATCAGGCGGAGTCCCTGTGCGGAAGGTGCAGTGCTGCCTGACGGCCCGGCGGGCGCAATGGGGGAAATATCGACAGAACTGGTGGCTAGCCACCAGTTCAGATAGCCGAGTCCGGCGATGGCCAGGGCCAAATACGGGACGAACAGATTGCGTGCCAGGCGCTTCATGGTTGCCCCCGAACGCCTGGTGTCGCACCTAGGACAATGAGGCGGATGTCGAGATCGCTTAATTCCTCTCCCTCGCGGCTGGGTCCACGCGAGACATTGAGCGTATCAACGAACAGAGGGGGCCGCGATGTTTCGAGATCATATATAAACCGTTGCAATTGTTCCAAGGTGGCTGCGAACTGCGTCTGCACGCCTACAAGCCGCACGCCGCCATCCTCGCGCGGTGCAACGGCCTGCGTGCTAGCCAGCCGTGCGCCAACGCTTTGCGCGGATTCACTGAGTTTTGATTGCAGCCCGGATATGCGGATTGCGTCGCTTTCTCCCGCAAGAAAGACCGGCCCACTTCGTGCCAACGCGAGTTTGCTATCGGGGCTTCCGGCGGCCTCTTTTTCTGACGCCGCCGCGGACTGCAAGCGTCCGAGCAGGTTGCGCTGCACCGCGATGCTCTCTTCAAGTCCGGCGTGCTGCACGGCAAGAGGCTCGATGGCGATCCTGACGACGCCGTAAACTGCACCAAATAAAATTACCAACGCCGAAAGTTTGCCGGCGAGTGCGCGCACAGTTGAGGTCATGGCGCGCCCCCCTCTGGCCGCTCGGGAATAATTTCAGGCGGGGCGGGTGGTGCCCCGGCATCTCCAGGCTGGCGCAACCGAAGCCGGTAGCTGAAGCGTTCTTTGTCCTTGGCCTCGTCGAAACTCACGGGCGCACTGAGCGATGCCCCGGCGAACATTTGTGACCGTTCCAATACGGGAACAAGGCTCGCGGCTTGTTTAGAAAACCCCGATATATCGACCATGTCACCGTCGATGCTGAGTTCGGTTAAATAGGCGGTATCGGGCAGGAGGCGGGTCAATTCGTCGACAATGTGCACAACAGGCGGCCTTCCGGCTCTGCGGGCAATTACGGCCTGCGCCTCTATTGCAGCAGCTTGTGTGCTACCCTTCTGGGTCTCGAATTTAACCACATGCTCGCGCGCCTCGGCCGTTAATCGCTCTATTTCGCTTAATGCATTTTGATGGCGGGCGAGCGACATCCAAAGGGAACTCATCAACAATACAGCTGCAAGGCTAAAAAGCACCTTCGCGGTCCGGTTGCTGTCCCTGCGGCCGGGCGATGTTCCTGGCTCGCTGCGGGCGAGAAAGTTGACCGGCAGAACGGCGGTGCCGTCTTGCGACCAGCAGTCGGCCCCATCGACCGCAACACCCGCACCCTCGAGGCGTGCAACCGCACCGTCCAAGGCGCTCTTCTTGACG
This sequence comes from Hyphomicrobium sp., assembly GCA_040080075.1. Lineage (GTDB taxonomy): Bacteria > Pseudomonadota > Alphaproteobacteria > Rhizobiales > Hyphomicrobiaceae > JANNFX01. The sequence continues at coordinate 3,598 of JBEBJD010000205.1, forward strand.
ATCAATTGGACGATGCCAATGTTGCCTTTACTCGCGCCAATTGGGTCGCGATAGTACGCCGTATGAACGTCCGCCGCATTGAGCGGGGTTGCCCGCTCTAAATCGAGTGCCAATATACGATCCGCTTCGGCGCGGGCGCGTTCGGGAACTTCGATGCGCCGGACGAGGCAGGCTGTATACGGCAAGCGCAAGCGCACCGAGGGTGGCTTGCCGCCTGCCCGCACACGGCGCGAGATAAGATCCATCAGCGCCGTTTCCGGCAGGCCGCCGCTGGCGCCACTGTTGGCCGGATTACGGTTGTCTGTGGCAAGCCACAACCGGCCCTCGCGCAAGGCCACCACCAGATCCGGGCCGGCCGCCGGTGCTCCCTCACGCAACCTTTTGGGTACAAGGCTGGCAAGCTCGCCCGTCCACCAGTTTAATCCCTGGCGCATTACACCGGTCAGATCGTGAGCAAGCGAACTCAAGTCAATCGCATCCTTCTTTGCTAAGCTTTCTGCTACTTTGCAAAATTGTTGCTCCTATTGTCGTTAACGCACGGCTTCGGGCTCTACACTGCGCCAAGAGCAGGTATAGTAGCCAGCATACCGCCGGGATTGGAGTCTCATTTCATTGATTGCTTAGTTTCGAGGGCTATTTATGCAATTGAACGATGCCCCACCTTTTGGCGGGCTGCCCGATCCCCGCAGTGAGGCTTTTGTCGCCAAGTTGAGCGCGGCGCTGACCGGGCGCGGTCTTATCGACGAACTTGGTTTGATGCGTGCGCAGCGGGCGCGGCAGCAATCCAACGAGCGGTTCGATGTGGTGCTGGCGCGACTGGGACTTGTCAACGATTCGGACTTGGCTGATGTCCTTTCGGGCCTGCTTGGGCTGGACCTCGTCAAAGCGGACGAGTGGCCCGAGCGGGCGCTGCCAGGCATTGATATAAAGCCGGCATTCCTCAAGGCCAGCCGTATGGTGCCGATTGCCGCCGATGACAGCCGCATAGTTGTTGCCGTGGCCGATCCTTTCAATCAAGGCGCCATTGCGTCTTTGTCGTTCCTGCTCGACCGCCGTGTCGACTCAAGGCTCGCTGCCTCAGCCGGCATCGAGCAGTGCATCGAACGCATCTACGGCCACAAGGCGGTTGCAGAGGCGGGTCCACAAGTGGCCCGCATCGAGGGGAACGAGAGTGCTGTAGACGACGTGCGCCGCTTGGAAGACATGGCGAGTGAGGCGCCCGTCATCCGCCTGGTGCAAAGCCTCGTCGAACGGGCCGTGGCAGCGCAAGCCTCGGATATCCATATCGAGCCGCGTGACGATAGCGTTCGGGTACGTTTTCGCATCGATGGCGTACTGCACACCGTAGAAACACTGCCGTTGACGGTGCGTGCAGCGCTGAGTTCGCGCATTAAAATCATGGCGCAGCTCAATATCGCTGAACGGCGGTTGCCTCAAGATGGGCGCATCCGCATCAATGTGCGCGGCCGCGATATTGATTTGCGTGTTTCGACCGTGCCAGCGATGTGCGGAGAGAGCGTCGTGCTGCGCATTCTCGACCGTTCGAGTGTTGCGCTGGATTTCATGGCGCTGGGGTTTGATGGGGAGGCCTTGTCCGCGTTCCAAGCGCTGCTGCAACAGCCCAATGGGATTATTCTTGTCACCGGGCCGACTGGTAGCGGCAAGACGACGACGCTATACACGGCGCTGAGTGCGCTCAACAGCTCTGAGCGCAAGTTGTTTACGGTTGAAGACCCGATTGAATACCGGCTCGACGGGGTCAATCAAATTCAGGTCAATCCTAAAATTGGATTGAGCTTTGCCGCAGCCTTGAGGTCGATTCTGCGTCAAGATCCCGACATCGTCATGGTCGGCGAAATTCGGGATCTGGAAACGGCTGAAATCGCAATTCGCGCCTCGCTCACTGGGCATTTAGTGCTGTCGACCGTGCATACCAACAGCGCGGCAGCGACCGTGACGCGCCTGCTCGATATGGGTGTGGAAGATTATCTCATGGCGTCCAGTCTCAAGGCCGTTGTGGCGCAGCGTCTTGTGCGGCGCCTCTGTCATGCCTGCTCGGAACCCGCTGAAGTATCGCCAGCACAACTGGAAAAAATCTACAGTATTGCCGGAATTACTGGCGCACCGGCCAAGTCTGGGGCGCATTCCATTCGCAAGGCCTGCGGATGCAAGCAGTGCCGCAACACGGGTTTTTCGGGACGTACCACTATTTACGAGGTGCTGACCGTTAGCGAGCCGGTGCGCGATGCGGTCTTAACCGAAGGGACGGAGCGGCGCATCGAAGATGCCGCCCGCGCGAGCGGCATGGTGCCGATGATTTCAAATGGAATTGCCAAAGTTCTGGCGGGAGAAACGACGCTTGAAGAAGTATTGCGGGTGACGAGATTTGATGATGCCGCGCTACACCTATAGGGCCTATGGTACGAACGGCGCCTTGGAGACGGGGGAAATCTCCGCCGCCTCGCGCGGCAGCGCGCTCGATGTCTTGTCGCATCGCGGCCAGGTTGCCGTTGAGTTGATCGAGAGCGGCACGGCGGCACCGGTCAAATGGTGGCAGCGCGAAGTGTTCGCGCCGGGAAAATTGCCGGTCGCGCAACTCGCGTTGTTCACGCGCGAACTCGCCAGCCTTGCCAAGGCCGAACTGCCGATCGATGAAGCGCTTCGGATCGTGGCGGTACAGCCTTCGATCCCAAGCCGTCTGCGCCAAATCAATGCGGATCTGGTCGAGCGCGTGCGCGAGGGTCAATCTCTTTCGGAAGCGCTTGCCGCGCAAGCCGGTGCGTTTCCAGACTTCTATTGGCGCCTCGTTAGGGCTGGTGAAGCGGGAGGCGCGCTTGGTCCGGTTCTCGATGATCTGGCGATCCTACTTGAGCGCTCTGCGGAAGTACGTGCGCAAGCTGGCTCGTCCCTCGTCTATCCGGCAGTTTTGGTTGTGGCGGCAGTGGCTGCAGTCGGCGTAATCTCGGGTGTCTTGCTTCCGGCCATCATGCCGCTGTTCGAGGACGCAAAGTCCACACCCCCGTTCCTCATCAGCATGCTGGCCGCCGTGCATGACGCCTTGGCCCGCAATTGGATTTTTGTGTTGGCGGTGATTGGCGCCTGCGCTGGCGCACTTCTGGCCGCCGCACGCCATGAACCGTCTCGCGCCGCGATCGATGCTATGTTGCTGCGGCTTCCGGTCATCGGCCGTTTTATCCGCGAGCGCGAAACGGCGCGCTTTTCACGCACGTTTGCGGCGCTCATTCGCAATGGCGTGCCGGTCCTTGACTCGGTGCGGATTGCAGGCGGCGTGCTGAGCAACCGGGTATTCGTCGAGACGCTGCGCGTGGCCAGCGAGGAAATCCGCCGAGGCGGCGTGCTATCCCGGCCGCTGGAGCGCTCGGGCATATTCCCCGATCTGTTCTTGCGCCTTGCCGTAGTTGGCGAGCAGACGGGCCATATGGAGACTATGCATTTGCGCGCAGCCGAGATCTTTGAAGCGTCTCAGGCGCGCCAGCTACAGCGGCTGACCACCATGATCACGCCGGTGTTGACACTCATAATCGGCGCCATTGTCGGCACTCTTATTTTGTCTGTCATGGGAGCCATTCTGTCCGTCAACGATCTGGCCATGCAATGAGTAAGCATCCAGCCGTACCTTTGAATGAGTGTGAAGCCGGCTATACCTTGCTGGAGCTGATGGTTGTGCTGGCGATATTGAGCTTGGCGGCGGCTATGGTTCTGCCGCGCATGGGGGCGGGGGCAGAGCGCTTGGCGCTGAGGCCGGCGGCTGTTCAACTGGCCGCAGCCTTGAGAGCCACGCGAACAGAGGCGATGAGTGCCAGCCAAGATACGGCCTTCATCCTCGATGCTGGAGCGGGGCGCTATTGGGCCAATGGTGCTGTCAAGGCTCGGTCGCTGCCACGGGGCATCGGCATTGTTACTGGCCATAGACCCGGCCAACCGATTGCAACGGACCGGGCTATCATTCAATTCCGGCCGGATGGAAGTGCGAGCGGCGGCTGGATCGGATTGAGGTTCAAGACCCAAGCAGCGGACATCACCGTTGACTGGCTGACAGGTGCAACCCGCATTGAATGGGCGAGGTAAGACAATGCGCCGTCCAGATGCCGGCTTCACACTGCTGGAAGTGATTGTCGCGCTGGCGATTGCGGCGGCAAGCGTGGCGTCGTTTTATCAGATCTACACCCTGGGCTGGCGTGGTGTGCGATTGGCTGGGCTGGATCATGCCGCTATCGAAGTGGCCAAGAATCAGCTGGCCTCGGCTGGCGTAGAGACGCCTTTGACAGAGGGCACAACAGAGGGCGTATCGTCCGGCGGCATTGCGTGGACATCTGAAGTCCGGCCCTATGAGTCTCCAGGACAGTTGAACGACACGCCTTCGCAACCATCTGCGTATTGGGTGCGTGTCACCGTGGTTTGGACGGAAGGGCCAGCCCGGCCCGAGCGCTCGCTGGAACTCGAAACAGTCAAGCTAGCGGGCCCGCCATGATGGGGAGGCACACCGCAACAAGACGGAAAACGTGTGGCGAAGCTGGTTTCTCGCTCATCGAGCTGTTAGTGTCGCTCACTCTATTGGCGATGATCCTTACTCTGCTGCCCGGAGCTTTCCGTACCGGTAAGCGCGGCTGGGAGACGACGGGCGAACTCGAGCAGCGCGCCGCGGCGGACGCATCCATCGATTTTCTCCGTCACCGGCTTGCCGAAACTCTGCCGCTCTTTGACAAGGATGAAAGCGGGCGCGCCAGACTTGCCTTCTCAGGGACTTCGCAAGACGTGACCTTCATCGCACCTTCTCCATCGGGTCCGGTGGGTGGCGGTCTTTACCGCTTCGGGCTTGGCATCTCCCCGGCCGGCAGCTCCGCCTCCGCTCTCGTTGTGCGCATGATACCATTCAGGCATCAGGATACCGTGCCAGCAAGCCCCGCGGCTGGGCATGTCCTGGTGCCAGACATCGCCGCATTGCGCTTGCGTTATTTTGGGGAGCAGGTTGAGGGCGAGGGTGCTGGGTGGTCGGGCGAGTGGAGGCGCCCGGACCGCTTGCCCGATCTCATCGAATTGCAGGGGGACCCGGCGAACAGCGGCGGCTTTGGGCTGGGACCCGTTCGCGTCGAATTGAGACTGCGGTCAACAGCGTATCCATAGAGCGCTCGGCTACGCGCCAAGCGTTAGTTCAAGGAGTGCCCGTGTGCCGGTCTGTCGCAAATAAACAAGTTTGCGTCTTGTAAGGCAGCTCGTGACGCTGCAGACTTGGCTAACACCGATGGGCCTGTTCCACCGGGCCGCTAGTCCGTCAGGGCCGCGACCTCAGACGCTGAGGGGTTTCGTGAAAAAAGACTATTCGGTCTGGTCGCTTTTCAAGAAGGGTCTCGCCCACAACGAGGGCTGGGATCCGGCCTGGCGCAGTCCAGAGCCAAAACCCTCATATAATGTCATCATCGTCGGAGCCGGTGGGCACGGGCTGGCCACCGCTTATTATCTCGCCAAAGAGCACGGCCTCCGAGGCATAGCCGTCATCGAAAAAGGTTATCTCGGCGGCGGTAACACGGCACGCAACACCACCATCGTGCGGTCCAATTATTTGTGGGACGAAGCGGCGCTGCTCTACGAGCACTCCCTGAAACTGTGGGAAGGCTTGACCGAAGACATCAATTTCAACGTCATGTTCTCTCAACGTGGCGTTTTCAATCTCGGTCACTCGCTGCAGGATATGCGCGACATCGAGCGGCGCGTGAACGCCAATAACTTGAACGGTATCGACGCGCTCGTGCTCGACGCCGCCGAAGTCAAGCGCCGCATCCCGCTCATCGATGCTTCAAAGAGCACACGCTTTCCCATTCTGGGCGCCAGCTTCCAGCCGCGCGGCGGCGTTGCGCGCCATGATGCGGTGGCCTGGGGTTTTGCGCGCGCGGCCAGTAAATACGGCGTCGATATTATCGAGAATTGTGAAGTCACCGGAATGGACATTTCCGGCGGGCGCATTAAGGGCCTGCAAACGGCGCGCGGCTATATCGGTGCCGATCGAGTCGGCTGCGTAGCGGCGGGTCACAGTTCGGTGATCGCCAAGATGGCCGGCATTCGCATGCCTATCGAAAGCCACCCGCTGCAGGCATTTGTGTCGGAAAGTATGAAGCCGTGCCTCGATACGGTCGTCATGTCGAATGCGGTGCACGGCTATGTCAGCCAATCCGACAAGGGTGAGCTGGTGATAGGTGCGGGTATAGACCACTACAATAGTTATGCGCAGCGTGGCAGCCCGCATGTCATCGAGCACACGGCAGCCGCCATTATCGAGCTATTCCCGATGTTCTCGCGCGTACGCATGAACCGGCAGTGGGGCGGCATCGTCGATACGACGCCGGACGCTTGCCCGATTATTTCGAAGACGAAGATCAATGGCCTTTATTTCAACTGTGGCTGGGGAACCGGCGGGTTCAAGGCGACGCCGGGATCGGGCAACGTGTTTGCCCACACCATTGCGCACGACGATCCCCATCCGCTCAACCGCGCCTTCGATCTTGGCCGCTTCTCGACAGGACACTTGATTGACGAGCATGGCGCCGCTGGCGTCGCACACTGATCCGGGACTTAACGAATGTTCGTTCTCACTTGCCCGCATTGCTTGGAAAAGCGCGAAGAAGAAGAGTTCAGCTATGCGGGCGAGGCCTTCATAGCCCGGCCCGCCGCACCCGAGATGCTCGATGACGCCGCGTGGGGCGATTATCTGTTCATGCGCAAAAACCCGAAGGGCTGGCATTGGGAGATGTGGTCGCACGCCACCGGATGCCGCAAGTTTGTCGTCGTGAAACGTAACACGGCCAGCCACGCCATTGCAGGCGCGTGGACCCTCGCAGAGGGCCGCAAGGTCTATGACGCCGAAGGCGGTGCCGCATGACCAGCTTCCGCGTCCAGCACCCCAATGCCCGGGTCGATTTCAGCAAGCCCATATCGTTCACGTTTGATGGCGCACTGCACCGGGGCTTTTCTGGCGATACGCTGGCATCGGCGCTGCTTGCCAGCAACACACGCATGCTGGCGCGCAGCTTCAAGTATGGGCGCCCGCGCGGCATTGTGGGAGCGGGGCCAGAAGAGCCCAACGCGCTCGTGCAGCTTGAAGGGGGTGCGGTGACCATCCCCAATCTCAAGGCGACGCAAGTAGAGCTGTATGATGGCCTTGCCGCGTGGCGAACCACAGGCTCGCCCTCGCTGGCATTCGATCTGAAGAGCGTTGGCGGGCGCTTTGCGCGATTCATGGCGGCGGGTTTCTATTATAAGACGTTTCAATCGCGCAAGCTGTGGCCGAAGTTTGAGCACATCATCCGCCACGCGGCGGGCTATGGTTCGACGCCGCAACTACCCGATCCTGAATCTTATGATCATCAGCATCACCACACCGACCTACTGGTGATTGGCGGCGGGGCTTGTGGTTTGTTGTCAGCGCTGATCGCAGGCCGGGCCGGGCTGAGCGTTATGCTGCTCGACGAGCAATGCGAGCCCGGCGGCTGGTTGTTATCTTCACCCTCTAGTTCTATTGGCGGCAAACAGGTTGGCGATTGGCTTCGCGATACACTGACTGAATTGGCGAGCCTGCCAAACGTTAGCATCAAATCGCGGACTAGCGCCTTTGCACTCCATGACATGAATATGATCCAGGCTGTTGAGCAGCTTCAGGATCACTTGCCTCCTCAGAGCCGTGTTGACGGGGCTCCACGCCAGCGACTGCATCGCATCCGCGCCGGTCGCGTGGTGCTGGCGGCAGGCGCTATCGAGCGGCCCTTGGTGTTTGGCAACAACGATGCTCCAGGTATTCTCACCGCTTCGGCGCTGACCACATATCTCAATCGCTATGGCGTGGCTTGCGGCCGGCGCATCCTGCTGCAGACCAGTAACGACCATGTCTATCAAGGCGCGTGCGACCTGGCCAAGGCGGGCTGCGAGGTTACGATTGCCGACACGCGCACGGTCATAAATGCTGAGTGGGAAAGGCGTGCCCGCTCTTCCGGTGCCGAAGTGTTGGCCGGATATGGCATTGCCGAAGCCCAAGGCCGCCGTGCCGTAAGTGGTGCCCACTTGGTGCAGTTGGATGGCGAGCGCAACTCCGTCAAGGGCAACGGTCCGTTCGTTGCCTGCGACGCACTGGGCAGTTCAGGCGGGTTGTCTCCCACGGTGCACCTCTTTTGCCATGACGGCGGGCGGCCCACGTGGGATGAAGCCAAGCTCGCCTTTGTCGTTTCAGCCAATGGCCACGCCAAGGCCGGCATCTATTGCGCTGGTGCGATCACGGGCACATTCGGACTTCTAGCCGCGCTCGAACAAACCGTGCGCGTTGCAGGAGAGGCCGTCGAGAGCTTGGGCAAGCCGGCGGGTTCGTCTGCGTTTAATCTCAAGTCCGGCGAGCCCTCTGAGACTCCTGCCCGCCGAATATTCCGCGTGCCTGACGGCAAGCCAGAGGGTCATGGCAAAAAGGCCTTTGTCGATTTTCAGAACGACGTGGCGGCTTCAGATATCCATCTCGCGGTGCGCGAAAACTACCGCTCGATCGAGCACATAAAGCGCGACACCGCGCTGGGTTTTGGCACCGACCAAGGCAAACTTTCGAACGTCAACGGCTTTGCGATTGCCGCCGACGCACTAGGCAAATCCATTCCCGAAGTCGGCACCACAACCTATCGCCCGGCCTATTCCCCCGTCACCTTCGGCACGCTGGCCGGCGCCCACGAAGGCGACACGTTCGAACCGCGCCGATATACAGCCATGCACAGTGCTCATGTGGCGCGCGGCGCTGAGTTCGAACCGGTGGGGCAATGGCTGCGGCCGTGGTATTTTCCTATAAATGGCGAAGATATGCACGCCAGCGTCCAGCGCGAGGCCATGGCAGCGCGCCGCAGTGTCGGCATGATGGACGCCTCCACGCTCGGTAAAATCGATATCCGCGGCAAGGACGTTCGTGAGTTCCTGAACCGGATCTACGCCAATGCGTGGACGCAGCTCGCACCGGCTAAGTGCCGCTATGGCCTGATGCTCGATGAAAACGGCATGGTCTTCGACGACGGCGTCACGGCCTGTGTGTCCGACGATCATTTCTTGATGACCACCACGACGGGCGGCGCCGCGCGCGTCATGAACTGGTTGGAGACGTGGCATCAGACCGAGTGGCCGGATCTCGACGTCTATATGACATCGGTGACAGACCACTGGGCAACGGCCGCGGTTGTCGGACCCAAAAGCCGCGACGTACTGGCCAAGGTCTGCAAGGATATCGACCTGTCACCGGCGGCCTTCAAATTCATGGATTGGCGTGAAGGCTCGGTTGCGGGCGTTCCCGCTCGCGTCTTCCGCATCAGCTTCTCTGGTGAGTTGGCCTTCGAAGTCAATGTCGATGCGAACTATGGGCACCATGTTTGGGAGGCACTATTGGACGCGGGTGCCGGGCACAACATTACGCCCTACGGCACGGAAACCATGCATGTGCTGCGCGCTGAAAAAGGCTTCATCATCGTTGGCCAGGATACCGACGGCTCGATGACGCCCTATGATCTCGATATGGCTTGGGCCGTCTCGCTGAAAAAGCCATTCAGCTTTATCGGCAAGCGTTCGTTCACGCGCAGCGACACGGCCCGCTCAGACCGCAAGCAGCTTGTTGGATTGCTAACTGACGATCCAAATATGGTACTGAAAGAAGGCGCGCAAATTATCGAAAGCGACATTGCCAAACCGCCAATGCCCATGCTCGGCCATGTTACGTCGAGTTATTTCAGTCCTGGATTGGGGCGCTCGATTGCCATGGCGGTCGTGCGCGACGGCATCAGCCGCCGTTCAGAAGCAGGCGTCAAAGCTGGGCGCGACGTGCTCTATGCCTATGCCGGCGGCAAGGTGCACAGGGTAAAGGTTGTGTCCGCCGTGTTCATCGATCCTGAGGGAGCGCGCCAGAATGTCTAAGCTCGCAACCGCTCCCGTCATGCAATCGCCGCTGCATTCGTTTGAGCTTACCGCCCGGGCCAAAGAAATGGACGCCAGTTGCGGCGTGTGGGCCAACGAAATTCCATTGCTCGGGTATATCAGCCTGCGCGGCAACCCGGCCGATGCAGGGTTTGTTGAAGCAGCGTCAAAGGCACTGGGGTTGTCACTTCCAACGGAGCCCTGCACCTACGTGCAGGCTGGTGCAACTACTGTTTTGTGGCTCTCGCCCGACGAGTGGATGATCATTATTTCGAACCAGGATCATGGCCCGCTCTTGAACGGGCTCAACATTGCCCTCTCTGGTATCCGTAGCCAAGTAACGAGCAATTCCGGCGGCTATACGCAAGTGCTCATTCAAGGCCGCAACGCGCGCGACGTACTTTCTCACTGCACTGTCTATGACATCCGCCATCTCAATGTGGGGCGCATCGTTGGTGCGACGTTTGGCAAATCGTCGGTCTATCTTCGCTCCGCCGGTGATGGCTACTGCCTGCTGTTGCGGCGCAGCTTTGCGGATTACATCTGGCGCTTCTTGGAGCGCGCTGCATCGCCCTATGGCTTCGGTGTCGCCAAACTTGATCGTGGCAAGGGAGCCATGTCATGAACTACAGCGTCTTCGAGGTGTTCCGCATCGGTGTCGGGCCTTCGAGTTCGCATACGGTCGGCCCGATGACGGCGGCGTCGGAATTTCTCGGGGTCTTGAAGCGCAAAGGCTTGTTCGATCGGACCGATCGCGTGTGCGCCACGCTCTTTGGTTCCCTCGCGCTCACTGGGGTCGGGCACGCCACAGATTTTGCCGTGATCGCCGGGTTGTCCGGGGAATTGCCGGAAGATATCGATCCGGTAGTTGGCCGCCAAAACGTCGAGGCCGTCAAACACTCCAAGAAGTTGCCTCTGGGCGGCACACGTGTCATCGCCTTTGTGCCCGAAACCGATCTGATCTTACGCAAGGACCAATTCCTTGCAGAACACCCCAACGGCATGCTGCTCGAGGCATTCGATGGTGCGGGCACCGCGCTCTACAACAATGCCTACTTTTCCATCGGCGGTGGCGCCGTTCTTGATCGCGCGGCTATCATGGCGAGCCGCAGCGCTGGCCTCGACGAGGTGCCTCATCGCCCGGTGCGCTATCCGTTTGGTACCGCCGCCGAGCTGCTAACTCAGTGCAGCAAGAATGGGTTGTCAATTTCCGGTCTCGTGGGTCACAACGAACTTGCCTATCAGGGCGAGAACGCGACGCGCGATAAGCTCATGAAAACATGGGATGTGATGCGCGGCTGCGTCGAGCGCGGCGTTGCAACCGAAGGTATTTTGCCCGGCGGCTTGAACGTCAAGCGACGTGCGCCGTCGCTATACACGCAGGCGACGGACGCCAAGGGGAAGCTCACCGGCGACTTCAAGGCCATGGATGTGGTCAGCGCTTTTGCCATCGCCGTCAATGAAGAAAATGCAGCCGGAGGCCGTGTTGTGACCGCGCCCACAAATGGTTCGGCCGGCGTCATTCCTGCGGTCTTGTACTATTTTACAAAGTACGTCGACGGCGGCCGCGATCCTGCGACCCAACAAAACAACATCATCAAGTTCCTGCTCACGGCCGCCGGCATCGGGATGCTGTATAAGAAGAACGCCTCTATTTCTGCAGCCGAAATGGGTTGCCAAGGTGAAATCGGCGTTTCGTGCTCCATGGCCGCCGCAGGCCTTGCCGCCGTCATGGGTGCCACCAACGCCCAAATCGAAAATGCCGCCGAAATCGGCATGGAGCACAACCTGGGCATGACGTGCGATCCCATTGGCGGACTCGTGCAAGTGCCGTGCATCGAACGCAATAGCATGGGTGCGCTGAAGGCGATCAACGCCGCACGGCTTGCCATGATGAATGATGGCAGCCACCTTGTGTCACTCGATGCGGTCATCGAGACGATGCGCCAGACCGGCCAGGATATGCAGTCGAAGTATAAAGAAACGTCATTGGGTGGTTTGGCTCTGACCGTTGTCTACTGTTAGGCCCCTAGTTTGTCAGGATCGGACGATGCGATACCCGCATGTCTTCTCAGCGCTAAAGCTCAATCAGCTCAATCTGCCCAATCGAATTTATTCGACGGCGCACGCGGAAGTCTACGCCGAAGCTGGAGGCATGCCGGGCGACCGCTACATCCGCTACTATGAAGAGAAGGCCAAGGGTGGTCTTGGCATGGCGATCTGCGGCGGCTCAAGCCCGGTCTCGATCGACGTGCCGCAGGGTTCGTGGCGGCCCGTGAATTTGACAACCGATAAAGTCATCGAGCCGATGGCGCGGCTGGCTGAAACCGTGCACCGCCACGGTATGAAGATCATGATCCAGGCGACCCACATGGGCCGCCGCTCGGCCTTCGCTGGTGATCCATGGCCGCATCTCGTATCGCCAAGCGGCATCCGCGAGCCGGTGCACCGCGGCAATGCCAAAGAGATCGAGATTGAAGATATCCGCCGCATTATTCGCGATTTCGCGCTGGCGGCCAAGCGTGTGCAAAAATCCGGCTTTGACGGCATCGAGATTTCAGCAGCCCATCAGCAGCTCATCGATCAGTTCTGGTCGCCGCGCAGCAATATGCGCACTGATGAATGGGGCGGCAGCTTAGAAAACCGCATGCGCTTTGGCATCGAGGTCCTGACCGCCGTGCGCGAGGCCGTGGGCCCCGACTTCTGCGTCGGCATGCGCATGTGCGCCGATGAATTTCACGACAACGGTATCGATCACACAGTTGCCAAGCAAATCGCACAGGCGCATTCTGAATCGGGCCTCATCGATTTCATCAGTGTCATCGGTTCGGGCGCCGATACCCACAACACGCTCGCCAACTGCATGCCACCCATGGCGCTGCCGCCCGAGCCATTCGTACAACTCGCAGCTGGCATCAAGTCCGTCGTGAAAGTTCCAGTGCTGCATGCGCAAGGCATCCGCGACATTACTCAAGCGGAACGGCTGTTGGCTGCTGGGCTCATCGATATGGCTGGAATGACACGCGCCCACATTGCCGATCCGCATATCATCAACAAGGTGCGCGAAGGCCGCGAGGACCAGGTGCGCCAGTGTGTTGGGGCCAACCATTGCATTGACCGGATGTATCTGGGTCAGGATACATTGTGCATTCAAAACGCCGCGACGTCGCGCGAAGCCACCATGCCGCACATCATCACCCCAAGCAAAGGTGTGAAGCGCAAGGTTGTCGTCGTTGGAGCGGGCCCGGCGGGCTTGGAGGCCGCGCGTGTATCGCGGTCACGCGGTCACGATGTTGTGTTGTTTGAAAAAGGCGAGACTGTTGGCGGGCAGGTCAATCTGGCAGCCAAGGCGCCGCAGCGCGAACAGATGGCCGGCATCGTCCGCTGGTTCGATATGGAAACCAAGCGGCTCGGCGTCGATCGCCGTCTAGGCGTGGAAGCGACTCAAGATATGATTCTGGCCGAGAGACCCGATATCGTGGTGCTGGCGGTTGGCGGGCGCCCTCACGCGGACCAAGTGCCGGAATGGGGGGTGAGCGCAGGCCTCGCCGTCAGCTCGTGGGATATACTATCGGGCAAGGTGGCGCCGGCAGAATGCGTGCTCGTCTATGACAGTATCAGCACGCATGCCGGATTCGGTACGGCAGACTTTATCGCGAGCCGTGGCAGCGCCGTCGAGATGGTCACGCCGGACGTAAAAGTCGCCGACGACGTGGGCGGCACGACGTTCCCCATATTTTACCGCCGCATGTACGCACAAGGCATCATCCCGACGCCCAATCATGCGCTTGAGCGCGTTTATGCGGAGGGCAACAAGAAAATTGCCGTGTTGCGCAACGAGTACACCCATCAGTTGGAAGAGCGCGCAGTCGATCAGGTGGTGATTGAGAATGGCATCACGCCCAACACCGGGCTTTATTGGACGTTGAAAGACGGCTCGCTCAATCGCGGTCAGACCGATATCGATGCGCTCGTTGCCGCGCAAGCGCAGCCTGCACTGCAGCAACAAACCGGCGACGGGAAATACCTGCTGTTTCGCGTTGGTGATTGTGTGTCGATGCATAACATCCACGCCGCGATCTATGACTCGCTACGCCTGTGCAAGGATTTTTAGAGGATGGCACTCATTCACGCCATCACTGTTCTGTTCTGGCTCGCTGTCGCCACGCTGGCCATTGGGCTGGCGCGCCGCGCGCGGCTGTGGTCGGCGGGGCGCGCTGTTGATGTTGAATGGAGCGGCTTGTTGGCCATCCCGAAGCGTTACTTCGTCGATTTGCACCACGTTGTTGCCCGTGATCCCTACATTGCCCGCACGCATATCGCAGTTGCTGGTGGTGCCGTAGCGGCGCTGGCCCTTGCCGGTTTGAACTATGGTCTTGCGATCTACTCACGCCGTCTCGATTTCGCGATTCTCGCGGCTGCGGGCGTCATGTTCATCGGGGCGCTGTTCGTGTGGCTGCGCCGCCGCAAGACACCTGGGCGCTTATCGCGTGGCGGCTGGAGCCGGCTGCCCTACTCGCTGATGGCATTTGCGCTGGGACTTGGCGTGCTTGCCGCACTTCCGCTGGAGCATTTACCGGAGGCGATTGCAATCGCGGCGTCGCTGCTGCTGTTGGCAGGATCGGCGGAACTTGCCCTTGGAATCGGCGTTGGCGGCCCGATGAAGCACGCGGTCGCCGGGCTGTTGCATCTCGCGTTCCATCCCCGTCCTGAGCGGTTCGCAGGCGTGCGCTCAACCGCGTTGAAGCCCCTGGTGCTTGAAGCGGGCGACTTTGGAATTGCCAAGCCGCAAGATTTCCTGTGGACCCAGTTGTTGAGTTTCGACGCTTGTGTTCAGTGCGGTAAATGCGAGGCCGCGTGCCCCGCGTTCGCGGCCGGACAGCCCTTGAACCCTAAGAAACTGATCCAGGATCTCGTGGCCGGGCAAGCAAGCGAGAGCGACAGATTATATGCCGGCAGCCCTTATCCCGGCATGCCAGTGGGACAGCACGCAGGGTTTCCCAACGTTGCGATCGTGCCGGGGCTCATTGAACCGCAAACGCTGTGGTCGTGCACGACATGCCGTGCCTGTGTCGAGGAATGCCCGATGCTGATCGAACACGTCGACGCCATCGTGGGTATGCGCCGCAATCTCAACATGACGCAGGGCGACGCGCCGGGCAAAGCCGCAGAAACGTTGGCCAGCCTGCGCGAGACCGGAACCCAGGGAGGCTATTCTAACACGGCACGCTATACCTGGGCCATCGATCTCGATGTCAAAACCATCGCGCCCGGTGAACTGGTGGATGTGCTGCTGGTTGCGGGCGAAGGCGCCTTCGATATGCGCTATCAGCGCACGCTGCGGGCGCTCGTCAAAGTGCTCAAGGCCGCCAACGTCGATTTTGCTGTGCTGGGAGACCGCGAGCGCGACACCGGCGACACGGCGCGGCGGCTGGGCGATGAAGCGACGTTCCAGGCGCTGGCGCGTAGCAACATCGCAATGTTTTCGACGCTCGCATTCAAGCGCATTGTCACGCCCGATCCGCATGTGCTGCACAGTCTGAAGAATGAATACCGGGCTTTCGGCGGAGTTTACGACGTCCTCCATCACTCAACATTCTTGGCAAGCCTTGCTAGCCAGGGCCGGCTTTCTCTTAAACCGTCATCCGAAAAGAGGCTGCTCACCTATCACGACCCGTGCTATCTTGGCCGCTACAACGGCGAGTTCGAAGCCCCGCGCGCGCTCTTGCGCAGGCTTGGTATCAACGTGCAGGAAATGCAGCGATCCGGTCCGCGTTCCCGCTGTTGCGGCGGCGGGGGTGGCGCGCCACTGACCGATATTGCGGGCGAGCGGCGCATTCCGGATCAGCGCATGGGCGATGTGCGCGAGACAGGCGCGCGTGTTGTCGCCGCCGGTTGCCCGCAGTGCACAGCGATGCTTGAGGGCGTGGCTGGAGACCGGCCCGAAGTTCTCGACGTTGCGGAATTGGTGGCCAATGCATTGGAGGCGACCGCATGAGCACAGTTCAGCGCATCGATCCGCGACGGCCAGCGAGCATTGGCCCAAGTGGCTTGCGCCGTATTGTTGCCGCCAAGCGCGGCGCGGCGATCGCGGAGGAAGCGGAAAAGCCGCTGCGCACGTTTGAGGCGCCCGCGCGCTGGCACATGGTCATTGCCCATTCCGATCGCGGCAGTCTCGATGAACATGCGCGCCAGGCTATTGCTGCGGCAGCAATATTGTCCGATGCCAAGACCGGTGTGATTGTTGCCGTGCTCGGCGAACTCAGTGAGGATTTGGCCAAGGCCGGCGCGGATTTGGTGGCTGTCTTTCCAGACCTTGATGGCGGACGCTTTCAGCCGGATCGCGAGTTGGCGGCCATTACGTCGCTCCTCGGCACTTACGCCCCGCTGCATATCTTTATGCCCGACACCGCAATGGGCGATGGAGACCTTGGCCGGCGCCTGATTGCCAGCTTAGGCATGGACGCTGCAACCCGAGTTGTTGAGCTGGATAACGGCCACATCGCAACTCCGTGGTCCGGCGGTGGAGTGCTTGCAACCGCGCCGTTGCCGCGTGTTGTTTTGCTGACTGCGGGGGCGGTCGATAGCGCCATTCCTTTTGCCGGCGCAGGAAAGGTGACCGAGGCGGCAGTTATGCCTCGCCCGGTGCCGGTCAGCGATCGTTACCGCGATCTCGGATGTGAAGAAACAACCGTCTCTTCTATCGCTCTGGAAGAAGCGGATTTTATCGTCTCGGCGGGCAACGGCGTTCGCAATATCGCCACGCTGGAAGCTTTGGCCCAAACGCTGGGCGCCAGTGTTGGCGCCAGCCGAGTTGCTGTCGACGATGGCAAATTTCCCCGCGACAAGCAAATCGGCGCCACGGGAAAAACGGTTGCGGCCAGCGCTTACATTGCGGTTGGAATATCGGGAGCGGTGCAGCATTTGCAGGGCATCAAGGATTGCCGCCACGTAATAGCACTTAACAACGATGCGGGGGCACCGATCGTCAAACGCGCAGACCTGACCATCGTTGGAGATGCCGAAGACGTGATGCAGGCGCTGATTAAACGCATTGCCCAGGCGCGTGCACAGCGCGAATTTCCGGGGGACATATGAGCAAGCCTCTTTCCGTAGCGGTTCTTGTGTCGGTGGGGCGCCATCCCGTTAGCGGAGTCCCGCGCGCCTGCCGCGGCGATGCGGTTGCGATGGCGCTGGGCCGCAGGCTCGCAGGCGGCGACCTTCGCGTGATCCACGCAGGCAATCGGGATGCGCCAGCATTGCAAGACTATCTGGCATTGGGAGCCGGCCGCATAGAGGTTTTGGCGGTGGCGGATGGCAGTGACCCCGCCGGTGTACTCACTGGGCTCCTGAAGGACACAGATCTAATACTCACCGGAAGCCGCGCGGAATTTGGCCTTGGCAGCGGGCTCTTGCCCTATCGCCTCGCCCACGCCCTTGACCGGGCCGTGGTCAATGACGTGCTCGATTTAATAATCGAAAGAAATGAGGCGCGCGTGCGCCAATTCTTGCCCAAGGGCAAACGCCGCGCTATTGCCACGCCGCTCCCCCTAGTCGCCGCCGTGCATCCCATGGCGTCCGTACTATTGACCTACGCCCACGCGCGCCGGATTAATGGCCGGATTGAAGGCATCGGCCCGGCTCACGGCAGCATTACTGGACATCCGGCCACCTGGACGGTCGAGCAGGCGCCCCGCCGCGCGGTTCCGCTACGAGCGCAGAACAATGCGGATGGCTACACCCGTATGCTCTCGTTTATTCAATCTCCCGCCAAAGGCGGTATTGTCGCATTTGACGGAAGTCCTGTCGATAAAGCACAAATTCTGCTCAGCTATTTGAGAGAACATCGTCTCGTCGAATTCTAGATAACCTCAGTCGGAGGAGGACTATCATGCAACTCTCCAACGAAATGCGCGCAATGATTTTGCGGCGCCGTGCCGGATACAGCCTGGAAGCGCCGTTCTATCAGAGCCAGGACGTCTTCGATCTCGATATGAAGGCGATCTTCGGCCGCCATTGGATTTATGTAGGGGTCGAACCCGATATTCCCGAACCAGGTGACTACTTCACCGTGCCCATGGGCGGGGCGTCCATCGTGGTGGTTCGCGACGACGATATGTCAATCCGCGCCTTCCACAATGTGTGCCGCCACCGCGGCGCACGGCTTTGCGATGGCCATAAGGGCAGCGTCGGCAACATCGTCTGCCCATACCACCAGTGGACCTATGATTTGACCGGCAAGCTCATTCATACGGAGCATATGGGTACTGAGTTCGATCGCAGTCAGTTCAGTCTCAACATGGTGCACGTTGGAAACATTGCTGGGCTGATTTTCATTTGTCTTGCCGATAAGCCGCCGGCCGACTTCGAAGACATGAAGCGCGAGATGGAGCCCTACATCCTTCCGCACCGCTTGACCGATTGCAAAGTCGCTTTTGAGGAAGACCTGATCGAAAACGGCAACTGGAAACTCACGATGGAGAACAATCGTGAGTGCTATCACTGCAAGGCGAATCATCCGGAGCTTACGATTTCGCTGTATGAATTCGGTTTTGGATATCAGCCCTCGCCCGAAAACGCCGGCGAAGTGCAGGCGTTCAAGGACCTCACTTTAAAAGAGCATACGCGCTGGGAAAGCTGCGGGCTTCCGTCGGTTGAACGCGAATTTCTGGATAGCCGTGCCACCGCCTATCGCACCGAACGCCTGCCGCTCGACAAGGCTGGCGAAAGCCAGACCATGACCAGCAAGGTGGCCTGCGAGAAGCTATTAGGCGATCTCACGCAGCGCAATCTGGGTGGTCTTTCGTTCTGGACGCAGCCGAATTCGTGGCATCATTTCATGAGCGACCATATCGTGACTTTCAGTGTGTTGCCGATCGATGCTGGGCATACGCTTTTGCGCACCAAGTGGCTGGTGCATAAAGATGCGGTGGAAGGCCGCGACTACGATCCCAAGGATCTAAGTTCCGTCTGGCACGCCACCAACAAACAAGACGGCGCTCTGGTCGAGCGAACGCACTCGGGCGCGCAAAGCACGGCCTATCAACCTGGGCCCTATTCTCCATACACCGAGGAACTCGTCGAAAAGTTCATGTCGTGGTATTTCAAGCGCCTGCGCGTGGAGACGGGCCTTGGATCTGGCGCGACCGTCAGTTCGATTGCCGCGGGCGGTTGAGGCGACATGAGCGAAAAGTCAGCGGACTGCCGGATAGGGCCTCATTTGTGGGAGGCACCGCCGGCCAAGTGGAATCCTGATACGGACGAGACGCTCATCTGTTGCCATGTGCGCGACGAGACGCACGACGTTAAGAGCTTTCTGCTGCGCACGCAAAAGCCGCATCTGTTCCGCTACCGGCCCGGCCAATTCATCACGCTCGAACTTGAAATAGACGGCGCAACAATCAATCGCTGTTACACGATGTCGTCGGCACCCACCCGGCCCGACACATTGTCGATTACTGTAAAGCGTCAACCAGGCGGCATCATTTCGAATTGGCTGCATGATAACCTCAAGCCCGGAGTGGAAATCAAGGCGCTCGGCCCGGCGGGCGAGTTCACGTGTGCACAACATCCCTCAGAAAAATATTTGTTCTTATCGGGTGGGTCTGGTGTCACGCCGCTGATGTCGATGGCGCGCACGCACTATGATCTTGGTGAAGACAAAGACATTGTGTTCGTGCATAGCGCGCGCAGCCCGAGGGACATCATTTTCCGGCGCGAATTGGCGGCGATCGAACAGGGAATGCCGCATTTCCACGCCGTGTTCATTTGCGAACGCCCGAGCGAAGGCGATCCGTGGGATGGGCACACCGGGTATCTGACGTTGCCGGTGCTGCGCCAGATCGCGCGCGATTTTATGCATCGCGAAGTGTTCTGTTGCGGTCCCGAAGCCTACATGACAGCCGTACGCACGCTTTTGAAAGACGCCGGCTTCGATATGGCTCGCTATCACGAGGAGAGTTTCTCGTTTGGCCAGCACGTTGCGGCCGTTGCCAAGCCGTCAGCCGAAGTGCCGGCCTCTAATGCAGCCGCAGCACCTGCTGCCAATGTAGAAGGCAGCTTCAAGATCGAATTCACGAAGTCCGGGCAGACCATTATGTGCGGGCCCGATCAGTTCATTCTCGATGCCGCCAAGGCCGCGGGAATGCGTCTGCCGTTCTCGTGTGCCAAGGGCATGTGCGGCACCTGCAAATCCAAGAAGATTTCGGGCGAGGTTGTTATGACCCATCAAGGCGGAATCCGTCAGCGCGAGATCGATCAGGGGATGTTTCTGCCCTGCTGCTCGAAGCCACTGAGCGACGTAGTTCTGGAATGATAAATTCACCAGCCGATAATCCGTTGACCTAAATCCAGCCGGAAGCACCTCTCGATCCTGCCGCTATCGCTCCTCGTGACGCCGTGCTGAGGCGCTCATAAGCTTTCCAGAAAATCCGGAAATCTGGTATTGAATCAATCCTACTCGCCCGCATTGGACTACAAGTGTTCTTCATGGGAGGTGGTTGTTGGACTGTATCTCTTCAAAAGGCATCGGATCGATCGAGGTTCAATGTGCCAGTCCGTCTGCAACGTCCGGCGATGCGCCGGCGGCCACTCTGGGTGTCGTACCAGCGGGCTTGGCCGACGCTTCAATGTTGGTTGATGTGATAGCTAGTGCCTTCCTCAGTGATCCAACTTGGTCTTGGGCGTTTCCAGATCCCGCCGCTAGAAAGCAATGGTGGAAGCACTGCATCGATGGCGCTCTTCGCTATCCGCGGACTTTCAAGACTGGCGGATTCGAAACCGTGTCGGTCTGGATACCGCCGTCTGGGTCCGAGTTTTCCCACGAAGGAGAAGAGAGAATCCCAAGCCTGCTGACAGATCTGGCCGGTTCCCGGACCTCCGATGTTACCGAGCTCCTGCGCCGGTTTGAACAAGCCCATCCTCGCGATGAGCCGCACTACTACCTCAGTCTTCTCGGCACTCGGGACGAGCATAGGGGGCGAGGTCTCGGCATTGCACTGCTCAAGGAGAACCTTGTGCGGATCGACTCCGAGCACATGCCCGCCTATCTCGAGTCCAGCAATCCGGGCAACAATCACCGCTACGAATCGGTGGGGTTCGTGCCCGTCGTTTCATTTCGGGCACCCGGCGATGGTCCTGCAGTGACGGGAATGTGGCGGCAAAGCCGATGAACAGGTGACGCCAGGGAAACCGGAATCGTGAGTCGAGGCAATCCGGTGATAATTGTCGCGAAGACATGACTCGATCACTGTCTGGTATTGGAGTGAACCGCCCCTGGATTGCCGGAGGCTATTTAGTTTGAGTCAGGTGGTGGTGCGTCTGCCAATCAAAAAATTGAAATTATTGAACCAAACTTTATCCCCGGCCCCACTTGGCCACCGCATACTGCGCTCATCCCGCATCACTCGGGGGCGCTGTCATGAGGCGTCTTGATAGTGCGATGCGGGCCGAAGTTCAGAAGGCCTAACCAGTCGCCTCACGCGGGCAACCCTTCTGCATTGTATTGTATTCTGCAGTGATGCAGAACCCGGGATTGTCCCCGGCTAGCGGCGGTACAGTGGGGCAGGGGTAAAAGCTCAGACCCCCTGTTAAAAACTTCGATCTGCGGGGCGCCGTGGCGCCAACTTCACTACCACTCGGTCTACCGAGGTGCTTCCGCGCCCCGCTCCCCGAATTGCTTTTTGCTTTGCGCCAAC
>JBEBJD010000130.1:0-5849 GCA_040080075.1 Hyphomicrobium sp.
TTCAAAGACTGCATGACCGGATGCTGCGTGCTTCGATCATGCTTGGCGCTGGCGCAGTGACCGAAATTACATTTGCAATTGTGGGAGCACACACCGCAGGGCTTTGGGGCTTAACCATTGGCTGGATGGCCGCCGTGCTGCTGCAAGCACTTGTCATGCTGCCAACCGTGCTTGCTGCCTCGTCCCTTGCCTTACGTTCGCGGCCACGTTTGGGCCGTTCACGATGAAACTGGGGTACTAACGTTCGCAATGGCGAAAATGGAGGCAGGCGCTGGCTGAATTGACGCGCGCTTCGATCGCACGCTTGCGTTTAGATCCTGCTCCCTTCCGGTCTGAGCGGACATCAGACCCGCGATCCGGATCGAACCCTGCCGGCCACATCGGCGGCCCGTTCGTGATGTGGGCATGAAGCCGCGGGAGGAGTGCCGAAAGGCTGGGGCGCGCATCTGGATTGCGGCTAAGACACGACAGGATCAATTGGTCGAGTTCCTTGGCCAATGATGGGCGTCTGCGGCGAACCCGGACCGGATCATCGGTAAACTGCGGAAAGCGGTTCTTCGCCGTCCCGGCAGCAAACGGCAGTTCGCCCGTGAGCATTTCGAATAACAATATGCCGAGGCCAAATACATCGCTGGCCGGGCCCGCTTCCCCTAGGCTGCATTCCTCAGGCGATATGTAGCCATCAGTCCCAATCACTTCGGCGGGCCGTGGCGCGCCAATGCGGCGTGCAGACCCGAAGTCGAACAAGACCGGCAAGCCGCTGGATGTAATCATCACGTTGCCGGGTTTGACATCAAGATGAACAAATCCGCGCTCATGCACGTGTTGCAAAGCCGCGCCAGCATGAATGGCGACACGCAGCGCATCACTGGTACGAAAACGCCGGTTGGGAGCCAGATCGATTACGGTTGCCAACGGCCGCCCCTCAAGGAACGGCATCAGCATATAGCGGCGCTCCTCTACTCCCAGGAGCCGCACGATGTTGGGATGCGAAAGGTCTGCCAGAATTCCGGCTTCGCGCTTGGCGCGATCAGGCTTAGTGAATATTTTTACAGCCATCGGACACCAGCTGCGATGGTGCCAAACTATGTAAACGGGCTCGACACTGCCTGGATCAATGGCGCCCAGTACAGTGAGGTCTGACCCCAGACGGCTGCCATTGGAGAGCTTGCTCAAAGAGGGTGCCTTCATGCTGCTTGCCCGATGTTGATTAGCTGGGCTGCGAACAATTCACGGCAGCGTGACGCGGAGGACAACAGCTGGGCTGGCGTTCCCGTCTCGACGATCCGGCCGTTTTCCAAGACGATCACGCGATCGGCCCTGCGCACCGATGAAAGCCGGTGGGCGACGGTCACAATGGTGCGCCGCCCTGCAAGACGCTCAAGCGCGTCCTGGATCAGTTCTTCGGTTTCGCTATCGACAGCCGCGGTGGCTTCGTCGAGCAGCAAGATGGGGGCATTCGCCAATAGCGCACGCGCCAACGCCACGCGCTGGCGCTGACCACCAGAAAGCCGTGCCCCGCGTGCGCCTACTGGGGTTTCATAGCCGCCAGCCGAGGCCAGTGCAAAACGATCTGCGAAGGCAGCGCGGGCCGCCTCGGTCATGCGGATATAGGGCGCATTGGGGGCGCCGTAAAAAATATTACGCGCGATGGTACCATTGACCACGAAGGCGTCCTGGAACACTGGCACGGCTGCACGCCGCAACGAGCTAAGCGTGATATCGCGAATATTGGTGCCATCGATGCACACGCTGCCTTCGCCCGGGTCCTGCATGCGCAGAGCTAAGCGAATGAGTGTCGACTTTCCGCTTCCGCTCTGCCCGACCAGCGCCACCGTCTCGCCCGGCTCGACTGTCAGCGATACGCCATCGAGAACACGCGTTCCTTGCGCATATGCAAAGCTCACATCGTTGAACGCCAAGCGGCCTTTCACCGGTCCCAATGCCTTGGCACCGGGCTTGTCAATAACACGGCCTGGCGTGTCGAGAAGCCTGGCCACACGCTCTGCTCCTGCAGCAGCATGCTGGAAGCGGCCCGAGGCCTTGGCAAGTGCGCGCAGCGGGGCATAGAGCGAACCGGTAGCCCCGATGAAAGCAACCAGCGCACCAGCCGTCAACGCACCTTGCGCGATCTGGTGGGCTCCGAGCATCAGCACGCCCATCCCACACAGTGCTGCGACGGTCTCAATCAAGGCCGATTGTTTGGCTTGCAGCATCAGGGCCGTCACCTCGAAGCCGCGCGCTCGATTGCTGCGGTGATCGAATGAACGGACTTCCCTGCCTTGTGCGTTGAAGGCTTGAATCATCGGCAGTGCTTCGAGCCGTTCTTCGGCCAGCGTCATCCAGTGTCCCTCGGCTTCACGCGCCACCAGAGACGCCTGCCGTATTGCGGGCGCGATGCGCCAACTGAGCCAGACGAACACCGGCAGCACCAGCAGAGCGCACACGGTCAGCGGCCAGCTAAGGTAGAACAGGAGCCCGGTATAAATGAGTGCGGCCGTCGCATCGGCCAGAACCGACAAAGGACCGGTGAAGATCAGATATTCGGTGCGTTCAACATCGCCGCGCAACCGCGTCAGCACGTCCCCCGTTCCAGGATTATCCGGATGTCCAGGCGACAGAGAAATGGAATATGCATAAGCGTCAGCACGCAACAGCTGCATGATGCGCTGGACTGTGCTGGTCTCGAACCACTGGGTCACATAATCAATGACAATTTTGGCGCCTGCGGCAGCTAGATAAACGGCAGCAAATACCGGCAGAAGTTCGATATGGCCGCCGATCAGAACCTCGTCAGCGATGAGCTTGAACGACCACAACAGGGCCACGCCAGCGATAGGGGCCAAAACGACAAGGACCGCGCTTGCGGCAGCGGACTTCTTCACACTCAAAAGATATTTGAAGAACCGGACTGAAAGCGAGATGACCGATTTGTCGTTCGCGGCGCTATTGGCAGTCATCGATTAAGCTCCCCCGGCCCCACCCCCGTGGCACCGCTGTCTAAAGAACCGCCGCGATGTGCTATGACGCACAATCGCGGCAGATCCCCGGAATAGCGATTACGAGCGGCTGCCGCGCGTACGGCCCCGAGTGCGGCCACGAGTACGGCCACGTGTGCGGCGCTCAACGATGTCGGTTTCGACGGTGGGGAATCCAGCGATCTTCATGAGTGTTACTCCCGATGGTCATGTTGTTCGTGCACTGGTTCAGCTGAATGGCGTAAGCCGCTGAGTGGTACACTTTCCCGCCCCCTTGCTGGGGACAAGCAGAACCTACATTCACACCACTGACATCATCCCGACACGCCATGTCAGATTACTGTCAGGAAACAATCCGGAGGCTGAAAAAGCATATTTTGCTAATAAATTGAGGACAAAAAAAATTATCCAGGCAGGCTCACCAGCGCTTTTAATCCGCCAAGACCACTGCGCGAGAGCACCAGACTGCCCTTGTAAAGGGCGACCGTGTCGCTGACGATGGCCAGCCCCAGCCCCGATCCGCTGACAGTCTCATCGGCACGTTCGCCGCGCTGCAACACACGCGCGATATCACCGTCGGGAATCCCTGGCCCGTCGTCCTCGACAATCAATTCAGCGCCCTCACTAGACTTGCGCGCCGTCACAGAGATCTGCGACTGCGCCCACTTTTGCGCGTTCTCAAGCAGATTGCCGGCCATGGTATTGAAGTCTTCGGCGTCGACAGCAAGATCGAGACGGGCAGGCAAGTCGCAGCGCCACTCCAAATTCTGCCCGCGCGGCAGACCCTGAATGATCGAAACTAGTGCCTCGGTGAGAGCGGCCACATCGGCACGCCTGTGCTCAGTAACGCTGGCACCGCGCGTGCGCACCCGCGCCAGTTCGCGCTCGACGTGTCGATTCATGTCCGAAATCTGACGGTCGATCTCGGTGGCAATGCCTTCTTGGCCGTTGTGTTTGAGTTGCCGGCTTTTGGTCAGCATCACGGCCAGCGGGGTTTTGAGACCATGGGCCAGATCACCAGCCCGGTCGCGCGCCGCGCGCAGTTGCTCCTCTTGCGCGGCGAGCAGCGCATTTGTTTCATCAACGAGCGGCATGACCTCGTCAGGATAAATTCCCTCAATAGTGCGGGACTGCCCAGCGCGGACAGCGGCCAGACGCTCGCGCAGGAGTTCTAACGGTTGCAGACCAATTGCAACATGTGCCCATGAGCCCAGCAGCAGAAATGCAGCCAGCACGCCAAGCCCCGCGTGCAAATCAGCATTGAACATATTGGTGTCTTCGCCAATTTCGGCAACATCGACCGCGGCCGTTATGGTCAAGGCACGCACTTTATCCGCTTCCGGATCGAACACCTCCACCTTCCTGACCACGGCGAACAGCCTCTGATCTTGTGGGCCGGTCAGTGTGTGCGTCGCGTCCAGCCCCGCACTGTCACGCCCCGAGGGAGCTGGCAGGCTTATCCCGCCCAGTGAAGCCGAGCGGACAAGTATTTTATCGCCCTCGGCCACTTGCCAATAGCGGCCACCGAAAATCATATCGAACTGCGGATCGGTCGGCTCGCGAACGATGACAATTTCACCTCCTGGACGTGTCTCCATACCGCGGCGGACCTGCCGCAAATCGGCCTCCAGTTCCGAGTGTGTGCGCCGGGTGATGCTGCGTTCAAATAGGAAACGCAGGCCAAAGTCGGTCAGGGTGAGTGTAAGAGCAATAAAAACGGCCCAGACGATGAGGAGACGTATCCTCAACGAACTCATGCACGCCGCGCTGCCCTCAATCCTTGATGCAGTAGCCATGGCCCCGCCGTGTTTCAATCGCGTCACTGCCAAGCTTGCGCCGCACCCGCACGATCAACGCCTCGACAGCGTTCGCCTCGCGTGCATCTTCGCCGCCATAAACGTGCTCTCGCAATTCGACGCTGGGCACCACCCTGCCTTTGTGATGCAGCAAATAACTGACAATCCTGAATTCCAAAGGCGTGAGCGGAATTGCCCTGCCATCGACGCTAATGCGCATCTGACTGGTATCGAGCGCGATCAGGCCAGATTTCAGCATGGGCCCCGAATGACCGTGCGTCCGGCGCAACACGGCGCGCACGCGGGCAATCAGTTCTTCCATCTGAAAGGGCTTCGTCAGGTAGTCGTCGGCACCACTGTTGATGCCCTCTACACGCGCCGTCCAGCCATCACGTGCGGTTAACACAATGACCGGCATGTTGCGGCCCTCGGCCCGCCAGCGCTTGAGAACGGATAGCCCGTCCAACTTGGGCAGCCCTAAGTCGAGCACGACGGCATCGTATTCTTCCGTATCACCCTTAAACCACGCTTCCTCGCCGTCATGACACACATCAACCGCGAACCCGGCACTGGTCAGACTAGCGGCCATATCTGCGGCGATCTCGCGCTCGTCTTCGACAATTAGCGTGCGCACCTGTCACTCCCTCCATCTGTTGCGCCTCGTACTGAGTATAATCGTGCACCCGGCCTGCAATCGCAACTCTTTCGCAAGCCACGTCAATTTCGAGGTCTTGCTAAATTATCACGCGTTCTTATGTGTTAGCATGGGCAATACTTGTTGCGCGCCAGCGAATAAGTTAAACTGTACCAAAGATGGCTGGTGGAGGTGTGCTTCACTGGCCGATGGTTGTCCGTTACTGGATACCATTTTGGAGTTCCGGCCATGCGCCCGTTCCGTAATATAGTTACATTGTCGGCCGTGGCACTCATTGCCGCGTTCGCGTTGACCAGCTCGGGGCCCACTTATGCCAAGGACGGCGGCAGCGGTTCGGGTGGCGGCGGGTCAGGAAGTGGCAGCAATTCGGGCAGCGGCGGCTCGGGTGGCGACGGCGACTCCGGCGGCGACGACGACCAA
>JBEBJD010000327.1:0-5808 GCA_040080075.1 Hyphomicrobium sp.
GTCGATCACACGCCGGTCTATGTCCGCGAAGTGGTCAAGAGGGCGTTGGAGTTATCAGCTTCGGCGCTGCTGCTGGCGCACAACCATCCGTCTGGCGATCCGGCACCATCTCGGGCCGATATCGAAATGACCAAGCTGATCGTCGACGCGGCAAAGCCTTTAGGCATTACGGTTCACGACCATGTCATTGTCGGCAAATCGGCACACACCAGCTTTAAGGCGCTCAGATTAATCTGAGGCTTTTCGCTCGCAGGCAAATCTGTAGCGAAGCCAAAAAGGCGAACTCAGAAGCCCGAGTTGAAGGTGTAGGTGAGGCCTACGCCACCCGAGAACTGGTTTTCTGTTTCAACAATGGGGCTGTCGGCAGCGTCGCCCAACAGACGGGCGGAGGTACCGGACCATTTGAAGCTCCAGTCGGGAGCAATCGGGATGTCGCCCGACAAGCCGAAATAAACGTCTTTGATGCCGCTTTGAGCACTAAAGACGGAAAAACCGGCGGCAGAAGACGCACTCTGAACCGGCGTCACAGAGAAATAGGCATCCATATAGTCATCGTCAGCATAGCTGGCGCCGGCCTTAGCGGTAACCGAAAATCCCGGACCCAAGATGGACTTGGCTTCAGTTCCAAAGCGCAACACCCCACCTGTATCATCGTCGCCCGAAACTTCGCGGTGATACGAAACAAATGGCATCAACGGGCCCAGATGATAAGCCGCATAACCGCCAACGACGAGCCCGCCATCGACATCGCCAAGGCCAAGAAGCCGGTCTGAATCGTCTTCGTTGCGGTCGAAGCGCCAACCCGCAAGGGGGCCCGCCTCAAAGCCGCTAAAATTGATTACGCGCAGCCGAATGTCGTCAATGCTGCGAATTTGGATTGTTCCGCTGTCCATGATGCCATCACCGGCAGGTGCGATGAAGGGTGCGCCCAGGATGCGGTAATCTTTTGAGCCCTCAAATTCCGGTGCTACGCCGACAAAGCCACCAGCCTGAAGTTTAAGGCCCGAACCATCATCGGCTAAGGCTGGGCCTGCTGAACCAACGCTCAGGGCGGCTGCAATGCCGCAAATCATTGATATTGAACGCATCTGTGTCACTACGCACGAGCCCCGCTGGCGCCGCGCAAGGCGCGGAGGTGAAAAGATATGGGGGCAATATAGCCCTCAATCGCTGCCAAGCCATCAACGCTATTGTCTTCAGGGGCGAGTAACAGTGCGATTGTGATGAATTGACCACAGTCATCAAATGCCCCGGACTTTGAGGCAATAAGGCTGTGAGGCACACGGCCAGCTGAGATAAGCGGCGCTGGCTGGGCCGCGAAAAGCGCATGGCGGATCGCCGCCGGGGGCTCGCACATAGGGCCGCGCGAGGCTATATGAACGGCCGTATGACCGCCGCGCGACGCCCGGCCGCTCAAATTGCACTTAAGCCGCGATCCAACAGGACGTTACCGCATGACCACGCCCAAGCACGCAAAGATCATCATTTTAGGTTCGGGCCCGGCGGGTTACACCGCAGCGATCTATGCGGCACGCGCCATGCTGTCTCCGGTCATGATCCAGGGCATTCAGCCGGGCGGTCAGTTGACCATCACGACGGATGTAGAGAATTACCCAGGCTTCGCCGATGTTATCCAGGGGCCATGGCTGATGGAGCAGATGAAGGCTCAGGCTGAGCACGTCGGCACCGAAATCATTATGGATCATATTGCCAAGGCCGATCTGAAGAAGCGTCCCATCCGGCTTGAGGGCGATTCAGGCGATACTTATACGTGCGATACGCTGATCATTTGCACGGGCGCCCAAGCGCGCTGGCTCGGCATTGCGTCTGAAGAGGCGTTCAAAGGTTTTGGGGTATCGGCTTGTGCGACCTGCGATGGTTTCTTCTACAAGGGTAAGGAAGTGATCGTGGTTGGCGGCGGCAATACGGCCGTCGAGGAAGCTATTTTTCTGACCAACTTTGCCAAGCGGGTGACCGTTGTGCACCGGCGCGATCATTTCCGCGCAGAAAAAATTCTGCAAGATCGCTTGGCTAAGAATCCCAAAGTGGAAGTCATCTGGGATACCGCAATCGAAGAAATCACCGGCACCACGGACCCTAAGTCGGTGACTGGTGTGCGACTAAAGAACGTAAAAACGGGCCAGATCACCGAACGCGCGGCAGATGGTATTTTTGTCGCGATTGGCCATGCGCCGGCAACGGAATTGTTCAAAGGCCAGCTCGCGACAACCAAGTCAGGCTATCTGATTACAGCACCGGATTCGACTGCGACATCGATCCCGGGCGTGTTCGCGGCCGGAGACGTGAAAGACGAAACCTTCCGGCAGGCGGTGACGGCTGCGGGCATGGGCTGCATGGCGGCTCTTGAGGCAGAGCGCTATCTGGCAGCTCAACACGAAGCAGCCAAGGCCGCTGAATAGGCGAGTGGCGCAGATGAGCGGGCCGATTCATGCGTAAACTGACCCGCGGGACAAAACTTGTCGTTGCCAGCCATAACGTTGGCAAGGTGTGGGAAATAAATCAGCTTATCGCGCCCTATGGCTTGATGGCGGTGTCCGCAGGTGAACTGGGACTGAGCGAGCCGGAAGAAACCGAACTTACGTTTGTAGGCAACGCTCTGTTGAAAGCTCGCGCTGCCATGCAGGGTTCGGGTCTGCCGGCACTGGCCGACGATTCCGGACTTGAGGTGGCCGTGCTGAATGGTGCGCCGGGCATTTACTCCGCGCGTTGGGCGGGCCCCGGCAAAGATTTTGGGTTGGCCATGCGCACGGTCAGCGACGAGATCACGGCGCTCGATGGCTGGGTGGCTCCCGGTCCACGCGCCAATTTCATTTCGGTGCTGTGCCTCGCCTGGCCCGATGCAACGCACCAAGTGTTTGAAGGCAAAGTCTTCGGAACTCTGGTATGGCCGCCGCGTGGTGGTAATGGTTTTGGTTATGATCCAATGTTTGTCGCCGATGGCGAGACGTTGACTTTCGGTGAGATGGAGCCGGCCAGCAAGTATGCGATTTCACACCGCACAAGGGCATTTGCCAAATTCAAAACGGAATGTCTCGATGCTGGGTGGAATGAAGGCCCTGGACCCAACGCCATTCGCGATAAGGCGGGATTGATGGCGGCAGCAGCAAATATTTCGACGCGCGAGGAACTGGCCGCCTTCGTCGAGAACTTACGCGCCGATCTCGCACGCAATGGTGCGGCCTGGGAAGCCAACACTTTGCCTGACTTCCTAAAGGCCCTTCAAACGCACGTCAGCGGCGGCACCGTCAATCAAGACGAGCCCCGTTGGCGGACATTGGCCAAGGCCCTCCTGGCAGCGGCAAAGTATGGTTGAGCAACGCGCCAAACGCGACGTGAGGGCACCAGAATTCGGCGTCTATATCCATTGGCCATTCTGTGCGCAAAAATGCCCATACTGCGATTTCAACAGTCATGTCCGCCATGCCGGTTGGGATGAGGATCGATTCATCGCCGCCTACAAGCACGAGCTTAGATCTATTGCGGACATGCAGCGAGCGGCTGGCCTTGTGCCCACGGTGGCAAGCATCTTCTTTGGCGGCGGCACCCCGTCGCTTATGAAGCCTGCCACAACCGCGGCACTGATCGATTACGTTGCAGAATTGTGGAACATACAGCCTGGCGCAGAAATCACTCTTGAGGCCAATCCTAACAGCGTCGAAGCTGGCCGGTTTGCGGGGTACAAAACGGCCGGTGTCAACCGAGTGTCGATTGGTGTGCAATCGCTGCGTGACGACGAACTGAAAAAATTGGGCCGCTTGCACTCTGTATCTGAAGCTAAAACGGCAATAGGCATTGCCCGCAGCACATTCGAGCGCTTCACGTTTGACTTGATTTACGCCCGGCCCGCGCAGACAGCCCAGAATTGGAGGAGCGAACTTAGTGAGGCGTTGGAGATCGCGGGCGATCACCTCTCGCTATATCAGCTCACCATCGAACCCGACACGCCGTTCGCGAAGCTTCATGCGGCCGGTAAGCTCGCCGTTCCCGATGGCGAGGCGGCACTCGAGCTTTACAGTATAACGCAAGATATGACTGCAGAAGCTGGCTTGCCTGCGTATGAGATTTCCAATCATGCGCGCCCTGGCCAAGAGAGCCGGCATAACATGCTGTATTGGCGCTATGGCGCTTATGCAGGTGCTGGCCCTGGCGCCCATGGCAGACTGGTGCGGAACGGAATGCGCATTTCAACTGCTACGGAACGCAATCCAGAAGCTTGGGCGGCGCTTGTCGAAAAACAAGGCCATGGCTTCATTGAGCACGATGAGCTGTCACGCACGGAAGCGGCCGACGAGATGCTGCTCATGGGGTTAAGGCTGACCGAAGGATTGGATCTGGACGAGTTGGCTGAGCTGGGCGGCGTTACGCCATCGGCTCCAATTCTGGCGGAACTTGTAGCGCTCGGTTTGCTTGAATACTTAACCGGGCCTCGCCAGCCTCAGAGCAAATCAATCCGTATCGAAGGCGCCGGTATAACAAGCCCGATGATGACACCTGTCGTGGGGCAGCAAGCTCGCCGGATACGGGCAACGGGCCACGGCCGCTTTATCCTCAATGAACTCGTGTTGCGCCTTTCGGCCAGCTTTAGAGCGGTTAGCTGATCAAATGTTTCGCAACCTGCCGCCCAACCTGCCGCGTAGACTTCACGCCGCCTTCCCGGTATTGACGCCTCAATGATGAAACGGATCTATGATTGGACCATGCGCAAGGCGGCAAGCGATTCCGCGCCCAACGCCCTGTTTGCCGTGGCATTTGCGGAAAGCTCGTTCTTTCCTATTCCGCCTGATGTGATGCTGGTGCCGATGGTTCTGGCCGACCGGTCAAAGGCCTGGAAATACGCATCGATTGCCACCTTCGCTTCAGTGATTGGCGGTGCCTTTGGCTATGCGATCGGGTATTACTTCTTTGAGGCGCTCGGTGAGCCGATCTTGCGATTTTATGGCAAGTCCGAGAGCTTTCAAACGTTCACTCAATGGTTCAATGACTGGGGCGTGTGGATCATCCTGGCGAAGGGCCCCACGCCATTTCCCTATAAAGTTCTGACCATTGCAGCCGGTGTTGCGCACATGCAATTCTGGCCGTTCATGTTGGCGAGCATTGTGGCGCGGGCCATGCGTTTCTATTTGGTTGCCGGGCTTCTATATTTCTTCGGCGAACCGATCCGCGAATTCATCGAGAAGCGCCTAACACTGGTTACGACACTGTTTGTAGTGGCCTTGGTCGGCGGCTTTATCGCCGTAAAATTCTTGCTGTGATCCCTGAACGAGGCACGTGCAGATGCTTGAATCTTCAAAGGCAGATCATGCCCCAAGCTATCGCATCGGCGGGGTCATGCTGTTTGCGGCTTCGCTGTCAATCTTAAGCGCACTGGGTTTTCAATACCTTGGCGGTTATGACCCCTGCCCCCTGTGCCTAATGCAGCGCTACGCCTACTATGGTGCTATCCCCGCCCTTTTCGTTGCCATGGCGCTAGCTTCGGAAAAGCCCAAACTCGGCGGTTTTATTTTTCTCCTCATCGCAGTGGCCTTTCTGGCCAATGCCGGACTTGGAACCTATCATGCCGGCGCCGAATGGAAGTTCTGGCCCGGTCCCTCGACCTGTTCGGGCGGTTCAGGGATTCCCGCCTCGGCTGCCGACCTCCTCAAAGGGATGGAAAATCGGGTCGTACGCTGTGACGAAGCCCCCTGGCGCATGTTTGGACTTTCATTTGCCGGCTGGAACGTTCTGATATCACTGGCGCTCTTTGCCTTGGGCTTGAGGGCTGCCCATGCCGCAGCCCGGGGAAATTAA
>JBEBJD010000311.1:0-24723 GCA_040080075.1 Hyphomicrobium sp.
CCCATAACTGACGACAGGCCCTAGGTCCTGTCGCAGTCATCACCGCCTGAATACCGCCACCGCTTCGGTGTGGGGTGAAAATAGAAACTGGTCGATGGGAGTGACCGGCCCCATCTTGAAGCCGGCATCAATCAACGACTTTGCATCTCTTGCCAGAGTAGTGGGGGCGCACGACACGGCGATGACGTGACGCACCTTACTGCGTGCGATGCGCTCGACCTGTTCGGCGGCGCCTGCGCGCGGCGGATCGAAGACGACGGCATCGAACCCTTCCAGTTCCTTGGGCGATAGCGGCTCGCGGAAAAGGTCGCGGATGCGCACCTCAACCGGCTTCAAGCCCGATGCATGACGCGCGGCGGTCTCCAAGGCGGCTAAGGCGCGCTTATCGCTGTCGGCCGCAAAGACCTGAACCTTGCGTGCCAGCGGCAGGGCAAAAGTACCGATGCCACAGAACAGATCGGCGACGCGCTTGGCCTTTGGCGGCAGCGCAGACACTACTAAATCAATCAGCAAGCTCTCGGCCTGCGGCACGGCTTGCAGGAAAATAGATGGTGGAGGATCAACCGCGACGCCGCCCAGTGTCAGCGCCGTGCTCTCGTGAGCGACCACCATGTCGCCAGCAACAATGAGCCGGATGATGCGGGCACCCTTGCATAACTTGGCAAGTGCTTGCCGGTCATCGGAGTGCAGCATCTTGTGGCCGTTATCGAATGAGACATCGAGGCCGTGATCAAGTTTGGTCACAACCAGGCGGCCGCTGGTGCGGCCGGGCATGGCGATTTTGGCCATGTCCTTGAGGACGGGAAGTGCGGTCACGATGAGGGGATCGAGAACGGGGCACTCAGCCATATCGACGAGTGTGTGCTGGCCTTCTTCGCGAAATCCGATGGTCACGGTTTTGCCGGTGTACTCAATCCCAAGAAACGCGCGGCGGCGAGAGCGCGGTGCTATTGCTGTCAGCGGCATGACCTGGGCCTCGATGCCGCGATGTGCAAAGGCTTGGACCACGACACCGCGTTTCCACTCGGCGTAAAGGTCAGGTGCCATGTGTTGCGACATGCAGCCACCGCATGTGCCAAAGTGCTGGCATATGGGAGCGATACGGCTGGGGCTCGATGTCAGCCGTTGTGGCGTAGCGCCGTCTAATCCCATGCGCCAGGTTTCGCCTGGCAGGGCAAAGGGTACAAACTGCGCCCCCTTGGCCGTTTCCGCGACACCATCGCCTTGTGCGCCCAGGCGGGCAATGGTGACGTCTTCAAACGCATCAGGCATGCAATTCGGCTCCTACGAGGAATTCACTGTTGCCCGAACCGCCTTCGATCGGCGACGGGATGGTGCCGGTGACGCGCCACCCCTCGAGTGCACCAATCCAATTGAGGATGCGCGAAACGGCTGCGTTGCGCACCGCGTCGTCGCGGACGATCCCGCCTTTTCCAATTTGTGCAGGTCCTTTTGCCTCGAACTGAGGCTTAATCAGTGCCACGAGCCAGGTGCCGGGCTGCGCCAGCGCAAGGGCTGCGGGCAACGCTTTTTCAAGAGAAATGAAACTGACATCAGCAACGATGGCTGTAACTGGGCTAGAAATTATCGTGTCGTTGAGTGTCCGCGAATCCTGGGCCTCAAGACTGACGACGCGCGGATCTTGTTTGAGACTGCTGTGCAATTGAGATTGTCCCACATCGACCGCAAAGACTTTTGTTGCGCCACCTTCGAGCAGAACCTGTGTAAAGCCCCCTGTCGAGGCACCAACATCGAGACAGATCCGGCCATTCGGATCAAAGTTCCACTTATCCAGAGCCGCCAAAAGCTTTAGTGCGCCGCGGGAAACATATTGGGTACCTGCTGCGGCCGCATCGATGCTGATCGTGTCGCTGTCTGAAACGGGCGTGCTGGGCTTTACAGCTTTATTGTCTCCCACCTGCACAAGGCCGCGTGCAATAATGTCGCGAGCCCGAGACCGGGTAGGCACGAGTCCACGTTCTACAAGGGCTTGATCAAGTCGCTGTCGCATTCGTATGCTGTGACAGCACTCAGGCCGTCGCGCCAGCGCAAACCGTACTTTGTTTGGAGACCGTTATGATGAAGATGTTGGTTGCTGCCTCCGCCGCCGCTTTTGCACTGTTTTTGGCAGGTTGCGGCCCTTCGACACCTGAGGGCCCCAAGCGCACAGCGTCTGCGGCGGGAGCCAAAGTCTATTTCATCGAGCCTAAGAATGGAGCAGAAGTTACGTCTCCAGTGGCACTTAAGTTTGGCATCGAAGGCATGGACGTGGCACCTGCAGGCACGGAGAAAGAGCACAGTGGGCATCATCATGTGTTGATTGACACCAGCCTCAGCGATTTTGCCAACCCAATTCCAGTAGACGATAGTCACAAGCATTTTGGTAAGGGACAGACCGAGGCGAGTTTGGATCTGAAGCCGGGCAAGCACACACTGCAACTCATTTTGGGAGATCACAGCCATATCCCGCATGACCCAGTGGTACAGTCCGAAGTGATTACCATCACCGTCAAATAGGCGGGCAAAAGTTTGCCTGGGGCGGAGCAGGTTCTAGTGCTTTAGCCGCTCAGTAGAATGGTCACAACGGTGCCGCGGCCGAGTGTGCTGTCGATGGTGAGTTGGGCTCGATTGGCCTGGCAGAATGCTCGGACTTGGGGAATGCCAAGTCCGAGCCCAGTGGCCGTTGGACTAATCGCCGCCGATTCAGATCCAACTTCCAGCAAGCGCGCGATGGCCCCCTTGGTCATGCCATGTCCG
This sequence comes from Hyphomicrobium sp., assembly GCA_040080075.1. Taxonomy (GTDB): domain Bacteria; phylum Pseudomonadota; class Alphaproteobacteria; order Rhizobiales; family Hyphomicrobiaceae; genus JANNFX01. Next base: position 2,758 of record JBEBJD010000311.1, read on the forward strand.
GTATCGCGCACGCTGATCAGTAATCCCTTGGATGGCAGTCTTTCAGTCTCAACATGGATGGAGCCACCAGCCCTCGTAAATTTCATTGCATTGGTCAGCACATTGAGCAGCGATTGCTTGAGCCCGGTCGCATCGACGCCCACGCGCGGCTGAGAGGGATCAAGGCGCACTGTTACGCCCAATTGATGGTTCTCGGTCAGCGGACTTAATTCTGCAACGCAACCAGCCACCAGAGCGTTCATATCAATAAGGGGACTGCTTCCGGTTTCAGTTGGAGCCGAATACGATGAGCCAGCATTGGCCTTGGCAGAGCCGCTGTTACTTTGCTTCGGTTGGCCGTCGCTTGGATTGGGGCTGCCGGCTCTTTGGTGGGGTCTGCTGGAACTTTCATTTGGACCACCGATATCTTCCTTGGGGCTGCCGCTATCTTCCTTGGGGCTGCCGCCCGTATGAAGTGGGGCAACCACCGGAACAGGGGGCAATTTCATGAGACGATCGACAATGGCCAGGGCATGTCGGGCGCTGGCGTGGATATCAGCCGCATACGCCCGGTACCGCTCATTGCCCGCTGGCCCGAGGCGCTCGTCACGAATAATTTCTGATGCCGCCGAGATGGCGCTGAGTGGGGTCTTTATGTCGTGGGCGGCTTGCGCGAGCAACAAGTTGAGGGCATCGCGCCCCGCGTTCAACTGCACAGCATTGCCTGTCAGCGCGGAATTAACATGGGCCTCAGGGGGCAACCTAACCGGGACATCGCAGGTCGGGCTCACAGCAATGGGTGCTGCGACCGCATCGTCGCCAAGTCTAGCGCCATCGACGGGACTTGGTTGTTGGCCGGGCACGAGTCCGGCGCGCGGCTCATCCGTCACTACAAAGGCCGATGTTGGTATAGGAGCACCGGTACCAACACCATTGCCGCCGGCTGGGGCCATATCCGGGGGGAGTGTTCCGGCAGTCAGTCTGATGCCTTCTTGAATGCGCAGTGCGATCAATTGAAGTGTCATGCGGTCGTCGCGCGAGGGGCTAACCTCTGGAGCTACATTGACCGCGGCCTCCAGGTTTGCACCCGCGTCGCTAGCCACTGCCTGCACGGCTTGGCTTGGAAGAATGGTCCCCCTCCGGCCCGGCCTTTCCTGTTTGACGACTGCAATATTAGAGGCTGCGTTGTGATCGGCAGCCTCGGTGAGCTGGGCAAGGATTTCCTGGATATTAGTGATGGTAACGCGAATGAGGGGATGAGTTGCTCCTGAACTCGCACATTCAAGTTTGCACAAGGCCGCGAATGCACCGCGGCGCCCCCAAAGCACCAGCTTTTCCAGTGCTGGGCTCGTCTCGTGGTTCGTTTGTGCAAAGTCCCGTAAGCGCCGTACCGCAGGCATCGCTGCATCAAGCTGGTGACCGCCCGTGCGCGTCGCGTCCCATGCAAGAACAGTGGCCGCAAGCCGTCCAGCGCCGACGACCGTTCCTGTCTGGATGTTGACCAGAAAGGAGGCCTCGGCGGCCTGTGCCGCGGCGGACGGAGCGCGAGGAAAGCGCGTAACATTCATCGAAGTGGGCCGGATATTACATCTAAAAGCACAAGCGTCTGTAAGCTTTTAGCTGGTTCGGTGCGATACGTCTATGAGCCGAGTGGAGATGCAACCCTTGACCTGGTCGCGCGGCCACAGCCGTCGGACACAAGGCGCCACTCGCGGGAACAGCCGCAGGCCTCCATCGGGGTGCGCGACCTCTTTCTCCTTGACGCGGGGGGGCACTAGCGTGTTTCTCCTCTCGTTCTACTGTTCGCGTCGTCAGCGCGCGCCGCCTTAGCTCAGTTGGTTAGAGCGCTAGATTGTGGATCTAGAGGTCCCCTGTTCAAGCCAGGGAGGCGGTACCATTATATTTCAATGGGTTAGTAGCATTTCCAAACTGAGGCCATGGGCCATGGCAGCCCCACTCCATGCGTAAGCTGCGCAATGACCGGTTCACGACTTACCGTAAAACAGCTGCGGTAACCGCCGTTGCAGCTCGGCAGCTAGTAAGTCCTGGGGATTGGCTGTGAGGGGAGTTAGCTGCGCCAGACTTTTGGCCCATATTTCCGGTGTTAGACCGGTCAAGCTAACAGTTGACGTCCATCCGCTGTTGCTGAGGAAAAGGCGGTAATCCTGTTCGTCGGGTGTAAGTGACGAGCCATCAGGCGCCAATGCCACGACCGGCCGGCGCACCCAGATGGCTTCTGACAACATCGAACTTGAATCGGCCGTGACAGCCAGCGCATCGCACGCTTCGAAGACTTCGCGCAACGTGCCGCTGCCGGCCTGACGCACATCGATAAAGCGCACGATCGGACTTTCCGTCTCTGCAGCCATATTTGCGAATTGATCGCTGACGCTATCGGGCGTGCGGCGGGAATTCGATACCATCCAGTGCGTGCCGGCCTGTGCGTGCGCCGCTCTCACAAACTCAGCGATGCGTTGCCAATTGGCCGTGCCAAAGGCCATCAACTTGGTGTCGCCACCGAGCAGCAAACCTGCCGTCGCTGGCGGATTGGTGACGCTCAAGGACTTGCCACTGGACGATGACAACAAGTCATCGGGATCAAGCTTGTTGGGTTTAAGCGTCACCAAAAACTTGGCGTCGCCGGAATGGCGGGCATAAGAATTGAGGACGAGTGCGAAGTCTGCGGCTTTGAAACGGCGTAGCGATCCATAAAAAATATTGGGCAAGCCTCCGCCCAAACGGGAGATTGCAATGTTGGCGGCCAATGTATCGCCACCAGCTGAAACGATGACATCGGCGAACGGAACCGCAGATGGATCAACGGCGTAGACGTGGCTCAATATTCTGGACGGGGAGACGCTGTGGTTTGTCAGCGCCGACAAGACCCTCGCGGGCACTAGGCGCGGACGCCTGACCTCAAGCCGCCGGATGTCGACAGGGCGGCGGCGCGCGATGGCCGCCAGAATTCCCTCTGACAGTGTAAAATGCCCTGGCCGGCCGTCAGAAACGAGAAGGGCCTTCAACGGTTGCATACGAGTTCCGGGGTTCTTATCGCCAGCCTTTGCCGGCCGGTCTCCATGCAGGTTGATATCATTTTTTGCCCATTGGTGTCCTGCGGCCGCTCTTGGGGAGCGCAAGTTGCCAAGCCTGCTGCAATGCGCCCTTTAACTCGGCCACAGTCAAGGCAGTTAAAGTAGCCGTCGTCCAGCCTTGCCGCCCCCAAGCGTTGGGTACGGGCGCGAATGCTTCAGGCGCCGTTAGACATTTGAGTTCCTGATCACCAGGGGAGAATTTGAAATTTGCGGTCTTTCCATCGGCCGCAAGAGTGACAAAGATTTTAGCGGCCTTGAATGCCAGCCGGTCAAAGTGCGGCGCCTCGGTAGTGCCTTCTAGCGCCAGAGCGATGCGCCGCAGATCCTTGGCCGTTGCCATGCTGTCAATCCTGCTTCAAGGCGTTGCGGAAGTGAGGACCTGCTTCTCGGCAATGGCTTTCAACCCCGCCAGACCCTTCTCGAACGAGCCTCCCACCATCTTGTCGCAATCGATGACGACGGACATGAGTTTGGCGAGAAACGGCTGCTCGCCGCTCATGGTCCAGGTCACCTGGGTTCCGTTGCCCACGGGTTCTAGTTTGAACTCGACGCGGTTATGGGCCTTCATAGGCTTCAACATATCGAGTTTCATTAGGATTTTTGAAGGCGGTGACGACTCGGTGATTTCGACGCTACCCTTGCCGACCTGACTGTTGCCATCCCAGTCATGCGCGGCACCTTTGCCGCTGTCAGGTCCGCGGTAGGCGATCTTGATCGCGGGGTCTGGCTCCAGGAAGGGGTTCCAGCGATTGAAACCATGCAGATCGTTGATTAGTGGAAAGATCTTGTCAGGTGCCGCCGCGATGCTGACTGAGCGGGAGATGCTAAATGAGTCCGGCCGGGTAGCCGCGTAGATGAGAACGCACGCCACCACTACGGTGGCGGCAATGGCAACGGCGTTGAGCATAACAGCCTCCAAGAAAGTTTCAGGCAGGACGTGCAGGCCTCAATAACCAGCGTATGCGGCTTCGAGTTGGGCAACGTCGATCTTGACCATTTGCATCAAGGCCTGCATCACGCGCCGGCCTTTGTTCGCGTCGGGATCGGACATGAGTTCGATTAGCCGCCGTGGCACAATCTGCCATGACAGGCCGAACTTATCCTTAAGCCAGCCGCATTGAACGGGCCTGCCGCCGTCCACGGTTAAAGCAGCCCACAGCCGGTCGACCTCGGCCTGATCTTCGCAATCAACTGAAAGTGAGATGGCGTCGTTGAATTTGTCATGTGGACCGCCATTGAGCGCCTGATAGTTTTGTCCTGCAAGTGTGAACAAAATGAGCAGCACCGCGCCTTCTTTGCTGCCGGGCGTGTCGGTTCTGGATCTGTGCACCGCACTTACCGACGAATTGGGGAAGACCGACGTGTAGAACTGCACAGCCTCCTCGGCATTGCCTTCGAACCAAAGGCAGGGGGTGATTTTCTGATGCAACACCATCGGTTCTCCTCCTTGAGATTTTAGGGTCAGATCGCCCATAAATTGTGGCGCGGAAAAGTTCGTGCCGTGGGTATCGATGAATGCTCACAAAAATTGCACATCCAGCATCTGGGAAAAAAGAGTATTGAGTCCTTTGGGGCACCTCGACTTGTACTGTGCCAGGCCCTAGAGAATTCCAACACTCATGACTTGGCGCAGGCGGACGAAGCTATGAAGCCTATCATCTCTGTTTCAGATTTGTCCAAGACCTACGCCTCCGGATTCGAGGCCTTGAAGCGGATAAATCTGGACATCCGGCAGGGCGAGATCTTTGCATTGCTTGGTCCCAACGGCGCGGGAAAAACGACGCTGATCAGCACGATTTGCGGCATCGTAAAGCCGAGTACCGGCTCCGTCATGGTCGACGGCAAAGACATTGATCGCGATTACAGGGCCGTGCGCTCGATGATCGGGCTGGTGCCACAGGAACTGGCAACTGATATGTTTGAAACGCCATGGGCGACCGTCAATTTCAGCCGAGGTCTATTCGGCCGGCCCCGCGATGAGGCTTACGTTGAGAAAGTTCTGAAAGAGTTGTCTCTTTGGGACAAGAAGGACAACCGCATCATGACGCTGTCGGGCGGTATGAAGCGACGGCTGCTGATTGCAAAGGCGCTGGCACATGAGCCGCGCATTCTCTTTCTCGATGAACCCACGGCTGGTGTCGATGTCGAGTTGAGACGCGAAATGTGGGAGGTTGTGCGCACTATGCGTGTGTCCGGCGTCACTGTCATTCTGACGACCCATTATATTGAGGAAGCCGAGGAGATGGCCGACAGGATCGGCGTCATCGCCAAGGGCGAACTCATTGTGGTCGAGGAAAAGGCCGAGTTGATGCGCAAGCTTGGCAAAAAACAGTTAACGCTTCAGTTGCAATCGAAGCTCTCAAGTGTTCCCGCCGCTCTTCAATCGTATGGGCTGGACCTTTCAGCGGATGGGCAGGCTTTGACCTTCACTTATGACACCCAAGGAGAGCGAACAGGAATCACCGCACTACTCAACGACATGCGTTCGGCTGGAATTTCTTTCCGGGATCTCGACACAACGCAAAGTTCACTTGAAGACATCTTTGTTGATTTGGTGAGGGCCGCAAAATGAACTTGACCGCGGTGCAGGCCATATACCGCTTTGAAATGGCACGCTGGGGCCGAACCCTCATGCAGAGCGTTCTCTCGCCAGTGCTATCGACATCACTCTATTTTATTGTGTTCGGGGCCGCTATTGGGTCGCGCATTTCCAGTATCGATGGCGTGAGCTATGGTTCATTTATCGTGCCTGGGCTGGTGATGCTGATGATCCTGACTGAGAGCACATCGAACGCGTCATTTGGCATCTACTTCCCCCGCTTTACAGGTACGATTTACGAAATCCTGTCGGCTCCCGTCTCTCCATTTGAAATCGTTGTAGGTTATGTCGGAGCGGCGGCAACTAAGTCCGTTATCCTAGGCTTGATCATACTTGCGACAGCAAGCGTCTTTGTTGAAATCAGGATTGCGCATCCGTTTTGGATGATGGCTTTTCTGTTGCTGACGGCGGTGACATTCAGCATGTTGGGCTTCATCATCGGCATTTGGGCCGATGGATTCGAGCGGCTGCAGATCATTCCGATGCTGGTGATCACGCCGTTGACGTTTCTGGGTGGAACGTTCTATTCGGTCAGCATGCTGCCGCCGTTCTGGCAGAAGGTCACTCTGTTTAATCCCATTGTCTATCTAATCAGCGGTTTCCGCTGGAGCTTCTATGAGATCTCCGACGTCAACGTGGGCACCAGCGTGATGATGACACTTTGCTTCCTGGCTGTGTGCCTGGGCGTGGTGTCGTGGATCTTCAAGACGGGTTACAGGCTCAAGGCCTAGCGCGGGCAATTTATCGGGTGGCGGCTGCGCGCCAGAAAAATGGTGGGCCCGGCAGGGATCGAACCTGCAACCAGGCGGTTATGAGCCGCCAGCTCTAACCATTGAGCTACAGGCCCGCGCACCCTTCGCGGGAGGCCGTCTATAGCAGAACTCTTGGCGCCGTCTAAATGCAAAACAGCGGACACTGCGCCAAGCCCGAACCGCCCTCATTCGGGCGAAATGGCGTGCGATGCGACGCTGGCTGTCAAAAGGATAATAAGGCTATGCAACCTAAATCGCATCACCCAACTTTCCCCGTGCAAGTTTTGCACGCTGCCGCCGTCCCGGTCAGTGCCTTTCTCGCGTTCATCATCGTCACATCTGGAGCGGCCGTCATGGCGCAAGATACAAAGCCTTTGCCGCGTACCATCACGGTTTCTGCCTCCGGTCAGGTGGGTGCAGTGCCCGATACGGCGCGTGTTTCTAGTGGGGTGACCACCGAAGCAGGAAGTGCGCGCAAGGCCTTGTCCGCCAATTCAGATGCGATGAAAGCCTTGATCGATGGCCTGAAGGGTGCGGGCATTGAGGCCCAGGATATTCAAACATCATCGTTCCATGTCGAGCCGCGGTATACTAACCCCCGCGAGGGCGAGGTGGCCGTCATCAACGGTTACCGGGTCGTCAACCAAGTCGAGATCGTGGCCCGCAAGATCGACCGGCTGGGCGAAGTCCTCGATCAAATGGTGACGCTTGGTGCAAATCAAATGAACGGTCTCAATTTCGAGGTCAGCCGGGCCGAGACATTGAAAGATGAAGCCCGCAAGACCGCCATGGCCAATGCGCTGCGGCGCGCCAAACTGCTGGCGCAGACTGCTGGTGCGGAAGTCGGTGACGTAATCTCGATTTCGGAGGAGGTTGCAGGTGGACCGCAGCCCTATCAGTTAAAAATGGCGCGGACCGCGATGGCAGAATCCGTGCCCGTCGAACAAGGCACGCAAATATTGGAGGCCCGGGTCACGGTGACATGGGCGTTGAAGTAAAACCGAACCCCGGAATTATCATCGCTTCTTAGACGAGCCGCCAACCTCTAGGATCTGTCCGGTTTTGATCGAATCGCGGACAGATCAAAGCTCATGGTTTTACCGTGCTTCTTTTCGCAAGACCGCTTCACACTTTTCCGGAAGCACTCAGGTTTATCGTGCTTCTCTCCGGAACACCGCTTCTCACTTTTCCGGAAGCACTCTATGTGCTGCGATTACCGCACATAGAGCAACCCCACATCAGGAGTGTGCGCCATGGCGCAGCCGGTCGCCGTTGTTTTCGTGCATGGTATCAACACGCATGAATCTGGTTACCACGCTCCGATGCAGGCGGCGATTGACTCGGCCTTGCCGGCACGCTTGCGTGACAGCGTTTCATACCGTGCTGTTTATTGGGCAGAGCGCGTGCGCCATCGCCAACAGACGTATCTCGATGCGGTGGGGCGCCACGGCCTGTTCAAGGATACGGCACATCGCCGCCTCGTGATACAGGGGTTGGGCGATGCCGCCGCCTACCAAAAGACTAAGAACTTCCGCAACTCCGCCTACTATGAAATCCAGGAGGACGTGCGCAAAGTTCTGGAAGATCTCGATCAGGACAACTTGCCGGACCGGCCGCTCATTTTTATCGGCCATTCATTGGGGTGTCACATCGTGTCGTCTTTTGCCTGGGACATCAATTCGATCAAACACTGGAGCGATGATAGGATCGAAAAGGAAGACGAGGACGTGGCAAAGTTCGCACGCTATCTCAAAGGCGGGTCACCGTTCCGGCGTCTCGATACTCTGGCTGGATTGGTGATGATGGGCTCCAACATGCCGCTGTTCACCTTCACGTTCGGGCCCGATCGCGTGTTCCCCATCACCCGTTCGCGCGGCGAAGCGGAGAGCCCCGCCTTTCCGGGGCAAGGGCTCAACGAACGAACCTTGAACCGCGCGCGCTGGGTCAACTACTACAGCCGCAATGATTTGCTGGGCTTTCCATTGAAGCCGCTCAATGAAGCCTATGCGGCCGAAGAACGGCTCACCGATATCGAGGTGGCTTCAGAGGGTCCATTGCGCCGGGTGGCGAGTTATGTGGCTCCGCCGCTGGCCGCATACCGCGCTCATACCGGATACTGGACCAACCCCAAGGTGGTGCGTGGTGCCGCCGGTCTGATCGCATCGATTGCAACCGCTGGAGAACCCGCTCCCAAATCGCGGTTTGCATTCTTAAAGCGTGACAAGGCGTGAAGCGCCTGGCGCTTTGTTGTGCACCGCTTTCTTCAATAAATATCGCCGCCAGTTCATTAGAACCGGCGGCGTATTGTTAAGCGCCATGACTGGCACTCACGAGTGCCTTTTCAGCATTAGCCAGCGAGAGTTTTGGCCAGCTTCTCCGACAAGTACCCAAACAACGCGCCGATGACCATAGAGGCGACGATGTTGAGGAACGGACTTGTCGCGATTGCAGCTGAGTCGGCCACGGCGCCCGACTTCAACAACGCGAATGCCGCCGTCGAGGCGTAACCATAGACTGCAGCCGGAATGGTCGAAAGCAGCGGTACATGGGCGCCCAGGATCATGGCTGCAACGGTGATGCCGACGCAGATCGCTGCGCCTACATTTCCCATACCAACAATGGGCATCAAGATGAGGGCGACAGTCGCCATGAGAGCGCCCCAGATGGCGCCGACGATGGCGTTCTTGAGCCCGCCGTCACCGCCGCCGCAATGATAGAAGCTGCCCCAGGCGATGAAGGCGGCCCAGATCTGCAATCCAAGTCCCGAAAGCGGTTCAAAGAAGAGCCACGTTGCCAACGCGCCCAGTGCGCCGATAACCAGAGCCAGTGCTGTAACAAGGTTCATTAGGTGTCCTCCAAAAGGGATGTCAGAATCCAAGGGAAGAACCCGCAGCCGGAGTCACTCCGCACCGCGGAACAAACGCCCGGCAACCTTGCTCACACACACAATCGCTACAAAATTTCTTCCCCATGCGAACGTACAAGAGTCGTGCCTAAAAGTCATGCAACCAATCTCGCAGGTGCGCTGCAGCAGTGTGCAAGTGCGGGAGGATTGCCCAGTTACACAGTACCGAGGGCGCTTCGGGCGATTGCCCTCGTCTCGTCTGCACGGTTGCCGCAAGCGCTTCAGTGGTTCGCCAGGTCTCAGCCGCCTTGTCTGGGAGTGACGATTTCGACGCGGTCGCCGTCGCGCAGTTTCATCTCGCTTCTGGCCTTGGCGGGTACAAACGTGCCGTTCACGGCCGTCGCAATTCTTGATCCCGCGTGGCCCTGCTCGATGACGAGGCCCTCAAGCGTCTCAGCTCGCGTCGTCAAGGCTTGCGCGTTGAGGGTAATCGTCAGGGATTGGGGCAAGGGAGCTACGTCCGATGGCTTGGGCGCTTCTATTGTCATAAGGGGCGGGATCTGAAGCTGAAATACTATTTTAAAACAGTGTCTTGTTCAAGACCTCGGTGAGGGGCGCCAAGGGTCTCTTCGCGGTGCGGACCGGGCGAGGGGCATGCTCGGGAATGCCCAACTGGCGGCAGAATGGCTACCATTCAACCTTTCAGAACTTTAAGACCGCAGCGGGCCAAAGTCTGCGTATAAGTCCTCGGGAAATTGTCTCGGGAGCCTTTGTGTATGCGCATTTCGTTAGCCACAACAGTGTTCGTCTTTATTGCCACACCGGCTTTCGCAGGTCCTAACTGTGCTGCCGACGTACAGGCGGCAGTCAACAAACAACACATCCAAGCCGGCTATCGGGTTGACGTGTCTTCGCCCATCAAGCCCGATGGGGCCACCGAAACCATCGACTATATGCCACCGCTAAAAATGTACCGGCGCATCAAGTCACCTGATCAGGATTTCGAGATCGAGACCATTGGATTTGGTAACCGGGCTTGGAGCCGCGAAGGTGGCGGTTGGTTTGAGTTGAAACCACATATTGCTTCCATGGTGGAAACGCACTTGCGCGACATGTTTGGGTCGCCGCCAAAGGTAACATCGGAGTTTTTGTGCCTCGGCAAGGTCACGTTCGAAGGCAAAGAGTACGTAGGCTATCAAACTGAGCCCGAGAAGATGGAAGGCGGCGATGTGATAGCTCGCACCATTTATACCGATCCGGCAACGGGACTGCCCGCGTTTAACATCATCGGAGAAGCCAAGGGTTCAAAGCCGGCGATGGTGCGCGAAACTTACACCTATCCCGGCGATATCGAAATTGAAATTCCAGAAAATGCCCCAGCCGCGCCATGACACGTGTGGGCTCTTGAGATAAGCCAATCAATCCTGAAAACAGACATCAATCCATCGACTTAGACATATGGGAGTGAACCAAATGCGTCGCGTATTGACCGGAGCCGCAGTTGCAGTGGTGGCGCTGGCCGCAAGTCCCGCTTTCGCCGATTGTTCGGCCGAAGTGGTCAAGGCCTTCGAGGCCCAGTCAGCCAAGAAATTCGTGCGCAAAGAAACCGACATGCTGACCGAGAACGGTCCAGTGAAGATGACGCTTGAGTTCCAGTTGCCCGACCGCATGCGCCAAACGGTGAAGGCGCTCATTGATGAGAAGGCAACGCAGACCATCGTCATCGGCCTTCGTGCGTGGACGCAAGACGGCGACGAATGGTTTGAATTGCCGCCGCAAGCCGCCGAACAGGTGGTTGAATTCATGAAGAAGTCAGTGGCTCTCAGCGGCGACGATATGGGCCGCTTCGAATGCCAGGGTACTGAAGCCGTCGACGGCAAGCAATTGCGCACCTATCGTGGTATCGCCGAAGAACAGAAGGGGCCGGATGGCAAAGCCGTCAAGCCGGGAGAAACTCAGAATTCGCCCAATGAAGCTGTACGCTTGGTGTTCGTCGATCCTGAAACCGGATTGCCGGCCCGCACGCAGTATGGGCGCAAAGACCCAGCCGCTAAACCGATCTACAAGGAGGTCTATTCGTTCCCCGAAACGATCTCTATCGAGGCGCCTGCGGTCAAGCCGATGCCCCCCATCCCTGGGATACAGGATCAGAAGCCCTGAGTAAGGTTAAGGCAGGAACTTAGAGCCGCCATTGTATTGAGGCGTAGCCGTTGTTTGGGGCTGCGCCTCTTTCTTTTAGGCAGAATTTATTGGGGACCTCGAGCATTTTTCGAAGAAGTGAAACCCGGTACTTCTTAGAAAATACGACAAAACAAATGCCTAGAGTGCCGATCTGTTTCCTTCAGATCGCAACACGCTCTAGTCCCGCCGGGCAGGCGCTGGGGCCTGAATTTCCGGCAGGAACCTACCCGGCGGCGCCCTGTTTCGCGGGTGTGGGAGGGTTGGAGTTGGCTTGCCCCCTTAAACTCGTGTGGACACTGTAAGGCATCGTGTCGCCCCCGATGGCCTTTTGCCGTCGCGCGGGGTAAACCAAGCCACTTTGGCGCGATATTTCGCCACCTTCCCGTAAACGCATCAAAAAAGGGCTTGCAATAACGCCACACAACTCGGTGTGAGCAAGCAGGCCGTCCCTGGCCTGCCCACATCACTAGTGCCCCGTCTCGTACTTGCCGTCCAACTTGCGGCAACCGCTTTCCAGCAATTGCGAGACATAAGGGACACTAGCAAGCATTGCCTTCCCAGTGTGATTTGAGGTTCCAGAACGCCGGACAGAACTCGGAGCAGTTTCAGCCAGCATTCTAGAACCATCACACTACTAGCCAAGCGCTCCCTCATCAGTTAAATCACGGCCCCGACATGGCAAAACGCACAGACATCGACACGGTCCTCATCATCGGCGCGGGCCCGATTATTATCGGCCAGGCCTGTGAGTTCGACTATTCAGGCACACAGGCCTGTAAGGCGCTCAAGGCTGAAGGCTATCGCATCGTCCTGGTCAATTCGAATCCAGCGACGATTATGACCGATCCAGAACTTGCGGACGCAACTTACATAGAGCCAATAACGCCCGAGATCGTCGCCAAGATCATTGCCGAAGAACGCCGTGCGCGCCCCAATGAAAAGTTGGTGCTGTTGCCAACCATGGGTGGCCAGACGGCGCTGAACACGGCGCTGGCACTGGAAAAGAACGGTACGTTGAAGGCCTTCGACGTCGAACTGATTGGCGCTAAGGCAGACGCCATCGATAAGGCCGAGGACCGGCTCTTGTTCCGCGATGCCATGACGAAAATTGGCCTGGAGACGCCGCGTTCGCGCATGGCGCATAATCGCGATGAAGCGGCGGCCGCCCTTGAACATGTCGGCTTGCCCGCCATCATCCGCCCTTCGTTCACGCTGGGTGGTACGGGTGGCGGCATTGCTTACAACCGCGAAGAATTTTTCGAGATCATCGAGCGCGGTCTCGATGCCTCGCCGACCAGTCAGGTGCTGGTCGAAGAGAGCGTGTTGGGGTGGAAAGAATACGAGATGGAAGTGGTCCGCGATACAGCGGACAACTGCATTATCATTTGCTCGATTGAAAACATCGATCCGATGGGCGTGCACACTGGCGATAGCATCACAGTGGCTCCGGCCCTGACACTGACCGACAAAGAATATCAAATGATGCGCGATGCCTCGCTTGCCGTGTTGCGGGAGATAGGCGTTGAAACTGGCGGTTCGAATGTGCAGTTTGCCGTCAACCCAGCGGATGGGCGCCTCGTCGTCATCGAAATGAACCCGCGTGTGTCGCGGTCGTCGGCATTGGCGTCGAAAGCCACCGGCTTTCCCATTGCCAAGGTCGCGGCCCGCTTGGCTGTGGGGTACACACTAGACGAACTCGACAACGACATCACAGGCGGTGCAACGCCCGCCTCGTTCGAACCGACGATCGACTACGTCGTCACAAAAATTCCGCGCTTTGCGTTCGAGAAATTTCCCGGTGCCGACGCCACGTTGACCACCTCGATGAAGTCGGTGGGCGAAGCCATGGCCATCGGCCGCACTTTCGCCGAGAGCTTGCAGAAGGCCCTGCGTTCCATGGAAACCGGGCTTTCGGGCCTTGATGACGTGGTGCTGCCGGGTCTGGGCGCGGGTGACGACAAGAACGTGATTCGCGCAGCTCTTGCGACGCCCTCGGCTGACCGGTTGTTAAAGGTTGCGCAGGCGCTGCGGCTTGGCGTCGATGCCGAAACGGTGCACGCCTATTGTAAGATCGATCCGTGGTTCATTGATCGTCTCAAAGAAATTATTGATATGGAAGCCCGCGTCATTGCGCATGGTTTGCCAACGACGGCTGGGCAGATGCGGATGCTCAAGTCGATGGGTTTTGCCGATGCGCGCCTCGCCAAACTGGCCAACACGACGGAAGCTAAGGTGCGTGCTGCGCGCTTGGCTCTCAATGTCACGCCCGTTTATAAACGCATCGATACCTGCGCGGCTGAATTCGCTTCGCCAACCGCTTATATGTATTCGACCTATGAAACCGGCCTTACGGGCGCACCAGTTTGCGAAGCGGCACCCTCTGACCGCGAAAAGATCATCATTCTTGGCGGTGGGCCAAACCGCATCGGCCAGGGCATAGAGTTCGACTATTGCTGCTGCCATGCCTGCTTTGCTCTGACCAAGGCCGGGTTCGAGACCATCATGGTCAACTGCAATCCAGAAACGGTATCAACCGACTACGACACGTCGGACCGGCTCTACTTTGAACCGCTGACAGCCGAAGATGTGCTTGAAATCATCCGCACCGAACAGCAGAGCGGCAAACTCAAGGGCGTCATTGTGCAGTTTGGCGGTCAAACGCCGCTGAAACTTGCCGGACCTCTCGAAGAGGCCGGCGTGCCGATCCTTGGAACCTCGCCCGATGCCATCGACCTTGCCGAGGATCGCGATAAATTCAAAGCCCTGATCGAGAAGCTTGGCCTTAGCCAGCCCGAGAGCGGCATTGCACGCAGCCCCGGCGAGGCACGTGCCGTGGCCGACAACCTCGGCTATCCGGTGGTGATCCGCCCATCATACGTTCTGGGCGGCCGTGCGATGGAAATCGTGCACGATGGCGCTGAAGTCGATCGCTATATCACCAAGCTGTCCGCCACGCTCGACAGCCCCTCCGAGCTGATCGTCTCGGCCAAGCGGCCGCTTCTCATCGACCGCTATTTGACCGATGCCGTCGAAGTCGACGTCGATTGTCTTGCCGACGGCAAAGATACATTCGTCGCCGGCATCATGGAGCACATCGAGGAAGCCGGCATTCACTCCGGTGATAGCGCCTGTTCGCTGCCGCCTCATTCGTTGACAGATGAGATCATCAAAGAACTTGAACGCCAAACGCGCGAACTCGCGCTTGCGCTCAAGGTCGTCGGGCTGATGAATGTGCAGTTCGCCATCAAGGACAACAAGGTTTTCATACTCGAGGTCAATCCTCGTGCCTCGCGCACTGTGCCGTTCGTCGCTAAGGTGATCGGTAAGCCAATTGCGGCTATTGCCTCACAAGTGATGGGCGGCAAGCCGCTCGCTTCGTTCGGTCTCAAACAAGAAAAAATCGATCACGTTGCCGTGAAAGAAGCAGTCTTCCCATTCGCGCGCTTCACCGGCGTCGATCCGATTCTTGGACCCGAAATGCGCTCGACTGGCGAGGTCATGGGCCTCGACAAGGATTTCGCCATCGCTTTTGGCAAGAGCCAGATGGGGGCGGGGATCACTTTGCCGATGGCAGGGACGGTGTTTGTTTCTGTAAAGGAAACCGATAAGGAAAAAATCGTAGGATCGCTTCGGGAGTTGCAGGCCATGGGGTTCAAGGTCATGGCGACAAGAGGCACAAAGCGCTTTTTGGAAACTCATGGCATTGCCTGCGAGGGCATCAACAAAGTTTTGGAAGGGCGTCCAAATATCGTGGATGCCATGAAAAACCGCGAAGTTCAGCTCGTTTTTAATACAACTGAAGGGGCAAAAGCTCTGGCTGACAGCAAGGACATCAGGCGCACGGCCTTGCTTAACCACATTCCGTATTATACGACTCTGTCAGGGGCTCTCGCAGTCACACGGGCGATAAAGGCCATGAAGGCTGGCAGCCTGACGGTTGCGCCACTACAGGCCTATGTCGGCCGCGGAGGCTGATTGGTCTGCCATACCGGTTCTGAACCGGTCCGGTAT
Organism: Hyphomicrobium sp.; assembly: GCA_040080075.1. Lineage (GTDB taxonomy): Bacteria > Pseudomonadota > Alphaproteobacteria > Rhizobiales > Hyphomicrobiaceae > JANNFX01. The sequence continues at coordinate 18,217 of JBEBJD010000311.1, forward strand.
TTGCCGGGCCATCCGCGCGCAGATCCGGTAGCGCAGTGGGGCAGCCGGCAACGCTTCGAGCGGCTCTGTCACGACAATCTGTGCAGTGTTTAATTTTGACGAGGTTCTGGTTTTAAAAAAAGCCAGGCCGCTTAGGAGACTTTCAGGATGTCCATGGAACGTGTGCCCATCACGGTCGAGGGATTCAAGCAATTGGAAGCCGAGCTTCAACGCTTAAAAGCCGAAGAGCGCCCCCGTATCATCCAGGCGATCTCGGAAGCGCGCTCGCATGGTGATCTGTCGGAGAATGCCGAATATCATGCCGCGAAAGAAGCGCAGGGTATGAATGAGGCTCGCGTTGCCGAGCTCGAAGATAAGGTCAATCGCGCCGATATCGTCGATGTGACCAAGTTGTCGGGCTCGACCATAAAATTCGGTGCCACGGTAACGCTCGTCGACGAGGACACCGACGAGAAGGTAAAATACAAGATCGTGGGCGATACCGAAGCCAGCATCAAGGATGGCAAAGTTTCCATATCGAGTCCGATTGCGCGTGCCCTTATCGGCAAGTCCAAAGGCGACAGCGCCGAAGTCACCACGCCGAAGGGATCGCGCAGTTACGAGATCTTGAAGGTTGAGTGGAAGTAGGCGGCACGCAGCCAAGCATCATCCCGTTGACCATCTCACTGTTGGTAGAGGCCGAAGCGTGCGCTTCAGCGACAACGTGCGCAAAGTATTACCCGGTGACCGGAACCCCTGGCGCGCCCTTGCAGCGGCGGATGGCGAGGTTTGTTTTGACGCTGGCGACGTTGGGTGCTGCGGTCAATTCCCTCAAGACGAAATCTTGAAATGTGCCAAGGTCAGTCGCGATACATTTGAGAACGTAGTCGCTTTCGCCCGACAGCATGTAGGCTTCGCGTACCAAGGGCCAGCCAAGGATGCGGTTTTCAAACGTGCGCAGATCGGACTCTGCCTGATTGTGCAACCGGACCATGGCAAAAGCCGTGACTTCGAAACCGAGGGCTTTTTCATCGACCAAGGCCGTGTAGCCGGCAATGAGGCCGGCCTCCTCAAGCGCGCGCACACGGCGTAGGCAGGGTGGCGCCGAAAGCCCAACTTTGGCGGCCAGCGCCAAATTTGTCATCGAGCCATCGGCCATCAGCTCTTTCAATATGCGCCAGTCCGTTGCATCGAGTTTTGGGGGCATGGTGGGGCCAATAGCGTGTTCCACATCCTTCGGGCCGGTTGAGGGGCCGTTGTGTGTGGTTTGGCATGAAATAGATTGCTGGGGGTATTTGCGCAATGAAAGTTATGGCTATCCGCCGGATTCATACTTGTTGTTACTAATGCCACGTGCCGGTCTGTAGCGGCTCGCCCACCCAATTCGCGCTTGCGGGATAACGGAAGGTGATCACACTGGACAATCGCAGCGATGATCCACAAAAGAACTGCCATGACCCACGACTCGAACACCTCCCCAAAAATCTCTGCCAGCCGCCCGCTTTCGGGTGCCCGCGCCTGGATTATCACTGACGGAAAAGCCGGCATGGATGTGCAGGCGCGCGGTGTGGCCGATGCATTGGGTTTGGCCTATGACATGAAGCACGTGGCGCCAAAGGGCCTGCAGCGCATTCTGGCCCCGTGGGGGCCCGTATCTAAGTCCGATAATTTCGGTAAGTCCGGGAGCTTGTTCGCGCCGCCTTGGCCTACCATCGCGATTGCGACGGGCCGCGCCAGTATTCCCTACATTCGTGCCCTCAGGCGGGCAGCCGGGGCAGGTACCTATACCGTCGTTTTGCAGGACCCAAAATCCGGGCCGTCGACTGCCGATCTGATCTGGGTGCCCGAACACGACACCCGCCGCGGCGCCAATGTCATCACAACCCCGACGGCGCCGCATAGTTTCTCGGGCGCGCGCCTTGCGCTATTGCGGGCATCGATCCCACCTGGCATTGCAAGCTTGCCAGGCCCCCGAATTGCGGTGGTGCTTGGCGGCAAGAATGGGGTTTACAAGTTCACAGAGGCAGACGATGAGCGGTTGGCGGCCGCGCTGCTGTCACTGACTGAGCTTGGCGCGAGTTTTATGATCACGCCGTCACGGCGCACCCATCAAAGACTGATCAACGCCGTTGAGACGGCCACGCGCCAAGCCCCGCGGCTTATTTGGGATGGATCGGGAGACAATCCCTATGCCCAGTTTCTGGCCCATGCCGATGCCCTGGTGGTTACCGCAGACAGCGTCAACATGACCGGGGAGGCTTGTGCCACCGGAAAGCCGGTGTATGTCTTCGAGCCGTCGGCGGGGTCGGCGAAATTCCGGCGTTTTCACAGGGCTTTAGCGGTTTGGGGGGCGACAAGGCCGTTGCCCTCAAAGTTGAGTGAACTGCCACGGTGGGACTACACGCCCCTCGATTCTGCCGCTAAGATCGCGTCTGAAATTGAGCAGCGCTGGTTGCGCCGGACGCATATGCTTTCAGGACTCATGGTCAAACCTGGGACGTGAAAGTGGTGCGAGTGACGGGTCGCGTTTATCTGTGATGCAATTCCAGGGTGGCGGCGCTCTCTGGCAGTACTGGTCTTCGATCCTTGATCGGGACGCTTTGGCGTTTGATTGGGACCGGGGCATACGAAACAAGTTCGCAACTTAGGATCGATTTTACCGCCATGGCGCATTTGAACCTCGACCAACTCCGTGCTGCAAAAGTTGAATCGGAGCCGTTTTCCTACACCATCGTGCCGGGCTTTTTGTCACCCAATACCGTGGCCCGCATCAACGCCACTTACCCCAACATCGAAAAAGGCGGCTCGTACCCAATCGAAAGCCTCGACGCCAATATGGCGATCAAGGATGTGATTGCGGAACTGGATAGTCCGGAGTTCGAGAAGATCATCGCCGAAAAATTCAACGTTGCCCTCGATGGGCGCCCGAAGATGTATTCTCTGCGCGGCTACACACGCGCCAAAGATGGGTCTATCCATACCGATTCGCGCGACAAGATCATCACGGTGCTGCTCTATCTCAACGAGAACTGGCAGCAATCCGGCGGCCGTCTGCGTATTCTGCGTGATGGCACCAACGTCGACAATTATGTTGCTGAAGTGCCCCCCGACAACGGAACGCTTCTGGTCTTCAAGCGCTCGGATACCTCGTGGCATGGCCATCACCCGTTCGAAGGCCCGCGCCGTTCGTTGCAGATGAATTGGATGACGAGCGAGGGTTCCAAGGGCTGGCATAAGATCCGCCATTCTATTTCCGCAGCCGTAAAAAAGCTTACTGCGGCTTGATGCAAGAGAGCGCGGGTATGACCGATGACCCCGCGCCGCTCTCGGCTGGCGGAACTCTTCAATTTTCACAGCCCTCACGCGGCCGCAGGATGTGGCTTGTGGCCGAGCTTGCGGTTATCTTCGTGGGCGCGCCGCTTGCCATGCGCGAAGCGGTTCATGGTGCGCACATTCCGCTGTTTTTAGCGCTGCTGCCTGTGTTCGTGGTGGCGCTTGTTTTACTCATCGCCGATTCCACATTCCGGCTCCGGACCGAATTGCGGCGGGGGTTCAGTGGCTGGCAGTTGCTGACTATTCTGGCAGTCTTTGCCATTGCGGGTGGTGCCGTGACCTACTGGGTTTGGCTTATACATCCGCAGTGGTATCTAGAGTTTCCAAAAAACCGGCCGCAGATTTGGGGCCGCATCATGCTGCTCTATCCATTTGCTTCAGTGGCGGTTCAAGAACTCGTCTATCGCACGTTTTATTTTCACCGCTACGGGCCGTTGTTTGGCCGCCACCGCTGGCTCGGGATCTTGCTCAATGGCGTGTTGTTCGCTTTCGGTCATATTGTGATTGGAACGGCATTTGCCATCCTGGGCACATTCGCAACCGGAACGTTGTTTGCCATGCGCTATGCTTCGACGCGCTCTTTCTGGGCGGTTTTTCTCGAGCATACGCTATGGGGCTGGCTGGTATTTACCGTGGGCCTGGGGCGCTTTTTCTTCACGGGTATTTCCAACATGTAGATCACTCCTTTGCGGACTTCTTCTCCGGTTGTTCGCGGGCGAACTGCAAAGGCAAAGCGGTCGTGTACTTTATTTGCTCCATGGCAAACGCAGACGAGACTTTGGAGATCTCAATGCGTGATACAAGTTTCTTGTAGAAGGCGTCGTAGGCGGCAATGTCGGGCACTGCGACACGCAGCAAATAGTCGACATCTCCCGACATGCGATAGGCCTCAATGACCTCGGGCAATCCTGGAATAGCGGCGTTGAATTTTTCCAGCCATTCCTGGCTATGCTTGTCGGTCTTGATCGAGACAAAAACGGTCACGCCAGCATTGACCTTGACCGGGTCCAACAGCGCCACGCGCTTTGTGATGATGCCAGCCTCTTCCAGTTTTTGCATGCGCCGCCAGCATGGCGTGGTCGACAGCCCAATCTCTTTGCCGATGTCGGCAACCGGCCGCGTGCAATCCTCTTGAAGAATTTTCAAGATCTTGACGTCCATTTCGCCGATTGGGGCCGCGCTCATAGTACGTAGTTCCTCAATTTTTTAGAATCGAGGATAGCGTTCTGAATCGGCGGCGGGTCAAGTGAAATTGAGGAAAATAATTTCATGTCAGGCGACAAAGTGAATCTTGACCGGTCAGAGGTCGAGTACCAGTCCGTCTTGCGCAGTGAGCACCCAGTCTGAGGCGACACTCTGTGCATGGTCCAACATGTCCCGTCCCATGTGTGTGAGCAAGACACGCCGAGCGGTGATCCGAGGTAGGTTGGCCTTAATCGTGGTCCAATTCATGTGGAAGCGCACCGGGGCTTCAAAACCATAACAATCGGCGATGAAGAGGTCGGCCCCTGCCGAGGCGGGTATGAGGTTTTCGACCCACTCCGTATCGCCCGAAAATGTGACGACTCGACCGTCAGCGGCGACACGCAATGCATATGGCGGCGCACCAGAGGGGTGGCTGACTTCGAACGGCGTAATACTGACGCCGTCCACGATCAGTGTTTTTTTCTCCTCATACTGGACGAATGTGAGCTCAAACTGGCGCGGCGATGTCGATGATCCTGGAAAAAGGGCTTCGGCCGCGGTTAAGAAGCGCTTCTCAAGTCCTGCGGGGCCGGTGACTGTCAGTGGCGCGGTGCGCTTAGCAACATGCACCGCATGTACCAGCCACCACACCAGGCCGGCAAAGTGATCGCCATGCAGATGGGTAACGAAAACGGCTGATACGCTATTGGGATCAATTGCTTGCCGTTGTAGTCCGATGAGGGTTGTGGCGCCGCAATCGATCAAGAAAGCGCCGCCTGCGTGGGCAACGTGAAAACTTGTTTGCAGACGGCCTCCCGTGCCGAAGGCATCGCTGCAGCCCAAAATTGTCAGCTTCATTGCGACTCCCCTCGCCGTGACAGCCATAAAGGGAGCACATCAGCACAGCGCCTGCAATCGCTGCTGTTCCCTGCGGAACAGACGGCTCGACGGCAGCGGCAGCACGCGCTTCGGGGCAGTGGCGCTGTACCTGTAACCAGCCCGCTCAACGAGGGCCGCCGATGCCGTGCGCGTGCCGCCAATCCTGCGGCTTTTGAAATTGTCCCGACCAGAGGCCCCGCCGGGCGTCGCGCGCTTCGCGCTCCTCTCGATTGTAGAGTGCGCCGAAGGAGACCGCAAAGCCCGACGTCACCATGTCCCTGTTAAGGTTGCGGCCGTTGACGGTGCATGTGCCGAGCATACGCCCGTGCTGATCGGGCTCGTCGCCCCGGCATGAAATCGAGCGCCCGCCGATGAACAGGGCCAGATGACGGCGGGCGTCCTCGCCGCACGGCCAAGAGCGGCCCTGACGCTCGCACGTCTGCCGGCCCTCTGGTGCATCGATGCCCAGCATGCGCACTTCGGTTCCGTTGAGGTAAAAGCTATCGCCGTCCACCAGCTTGGGGTGCCCCTCCACAACTCCGCTGGCGGGAATCGTTTGAGAACTTCGCGGGCGCTGACCGTCGCCTCCGCTGCGGCCATAGCCATTGCGCTCAAGGACGCCAACGATGATGGCGAGACAGGCGAGGCCCGCCCATTGCCAAATTTTCCGCGTGTCTGGTCCTTGTCTAGCTCGCATTCGTGCCCCTTCTCAAAGCCTTAACATCCTTCGCGTAAACCCTAAGTTAGGGTTTATTGCCGAAATTGGAATGCGGTGTGGTGGGCGCCGGAACGGACCCATGAAGCGTCTATGCAACTGAGCGCAGTTTGGTTTTCGGGGTCGGGCCGGCACGTTAAATGGATGCAAGCACCAACGATTACACCAAGCTGCGCGATCGCCGCGAAATGCGTAACCGTGCGCGCGACGGCATCCGGGCCACGCGGCAGAAGCTGGCCAACGAGAACGGCATCAAGCCCGAGTTTGAACTTGATCTGCTGGCCATGTTCGTGCGCAACGAACAGAGTGCCGCCCCCACGATGTGGATTATGGCGGTTATCGCCGGCCTTGCTTCGATGTTTTGGGCGCCCAAGCTGCAGGGTTGCGCGTGGCTGCTCGCGGCCATTGCCGGCAAA
>JBEBJD010000293.1:0-24653 GCA_040080075.1 Hyphomicrobium sp.
CCAAATACTCCAGCAGATTGTGGAAATGCGCAAATCATTTGAACTGAATTGGTGTGTCAAACTGCTGATTGCCGTATTGATCGCTATCGCTGGACTTGGATCGGGAATTATTCCCGGTATATTCGGGATAAAAGTCCAAAGCTATGCAATCGAGCCCGCCAGTCCTTCATTCGTAGCCGAGGCAGGGAGAGCACTGCCGGCTCCGGGCACAGGGCAGGTCTTCAGGGACTGCGAGCAAAGCAAGGGATGCCCGGAATTGGTCGTGGTTCCGGCGGCAATGGAAGGCGTTCAATTGGGCTCGCCAGAATCTGAACCCGGCCGCGTTGACAATGAGAAGCAGCACACGGTCAAACTTTCCACATTCGCCATCGGACGCACCGAGGTATCCGTTAGCGATTATGCGGCGTGCGTCACGGCCGGTAAATGTCCGCAACCCGAATGGCTGGAGCCGGACAACCCGCAGAATATCGAGACCGGAACGGGGCTCTATTACAAGAGCATGGGCAAAGCCGTATCGGACGGAAATCAACCAATTGTGGGCGTCAGCTACGAAAATGCGGTCACGTACGCCAAGTGGTTGAGTGGCCTGACTGGGCAGGACTACAGGTTGCCGTCGGAGTCGGAATGGGAATACGCCGCTCGCGCCGGTTCCAAAACTGCCTATTGGTGGGGGGATGAGCCCAATAAAGCCGATGGCAGCGCGCGTGCGGTGTGTTCTGGGTGCGGGGTTAAGCCTGGCAGTCAGTCACCTGCCGCGGTAGATAGCTTTGCACCCAATCCGTGGGGCCTGCACAATATGCACGGCAACGTCTGGGAATGGGTCGCCGGTTACTACTGTGAAGACTATGCCCTCGCTCCCGCTGATGGAAGCGCGAAGGACACCGACGACTGCCCGGTCAAAGATGCTGAGCAGTTGCACGTCTTGCGCGGGGGATCGGGCTTTTACGGCCCCGAAAAGATGCGATCTGCCTCGCGCCTTAGGAACTTTGCCGGCTTTCGTAATTTCAGCGTCGGCTTCCGCGTCGCTCGCACCATTGTTTTGGGAACAATTCCCGATGGAGCACCGTAGCGAGCAACTGCGAATAGGCCATTAAACCGATCTGCTGGCGGGCCAGAGGTCTGTCTAGCCCCACTGCCGGCCTCTTCAAGAAAACTTGAATTTGTTCGGTAAATTAGATGCTTCCTCGCTAGCAAAACAACGTTATATAGTACCAACTCATGTCCACCGTTATTGGAGACGTTTAGAGTGTCGCTGCGACAGCAATTGCTCGGGACCATAGCGCTAGTGCTGTTTGGCACATTGATGCTTGGCGCATTTCTCACCTACCGGCATGCCTTGAACAAGATTGAGACCGAAATGCATGCTGCCATCGCGGTCGGTTCGCGTATTGCACACAATGCAGTCGACGACGCGGAAGAGGTGGTCAACCCGCGTTTGCGATTGAAACTTCTGGTGGCGGATTTCAACGGCGACCGCCATTTGCGTGTCTCAATGATTGACCCCAACGGGGAGGTCTTGGAAGTTTCGCAACTGTCGCCAGTTCAGGATCGGGTTCCGGCATGGCTTCATCGCCTGCTGTCGCGTGCGCCGACGGTTGCAAAACTTGATTTACCTGAAGTGTTCAAGAGCTATGGCAGCATTCAACTGCAGACAGATGCCCATAACGAAATCGCCGAGGTCTGGGACGACGTAAAACTGTTTCTCACAATACTCTCTATTTTCTGTGCCACGGGGCTCCTGGTTACTCTGCTCGTACTTGGGAGGGCACTGCATCCGCTGCGCATTCTCACAACGGCGTTCGAGCGCATCGGGCGTGGCGATTATGGGCCGCGCATGCAGGAGGCAGGACCGCGTGAGTTTGTCAGCCTGGCAAGCGGTTTCAACAAAATGGCGGGGCATTTGTCGGACATGGAGAGCCGCAATCGAGGTCTTCTAGTGCAATTGGAGGCTGTGCAGGAAGAAGAGCGCGCAGAACTCGCCCGCAATCTGCATGACGAAGTCAGTCCGCTGCTGTTCTGTGTCGGTGTCGACGCGATGGCGATTCAGCGCCTTGCCAGTGACAGACCTCATCACAAGATTGCCGAACATGCCAAATCAATCCAGGACGCAGTTGGAAACATGAAGGGTAATGTCAAATCCATTCTTGGAGAATTGCGGCCGAGCAACGTTCACGCGCTCGGCCTGCATGGGGCCATCGATGAATTAATTGAATTCTGGAAGGGGCGTCACCCTCAATTGTCGTTTGCCGTGGAAATTCCAGATACCAGCTGGGGTACGAAAATAGATGGTGCTGTCCAGGCCATCGTTGGGGAAAGTGTCAACAACGCTCTCAAGCACTCGAGTCCTCGCCGGGTCAAGATTGTTATCAAAGAAATTGCCGAGATGCTTGTTGTCGAAGTTTCGGACGATGGCGGCGGCTTAAAAGCAACCGCATCGCACGAGCGAGGCTTTGGCATTCTAGGAATGAAGGAGCGTGCGCAAAATATTGGCGGAATGTTAACAGTTTCGAACGCTTCGGATATGCGCGGTGTCATAGTTCACGCCCAGCTTCCCGTTCGGCTTCTTCCGCCAAGCGACTTAACCCCGGACTTGCCTGGCGCGGGCTTTGCGCGAGAGGCTGCGGTTGCATGAAAATTTTGATTGTCGATGACCATGCCGTACTCAGGGAAGGTGTTAGGCGTTTGCTAAGTACAATACCTGGCGCCGAAATTCTCGAGGCAAGTACAGCTCACGAGGCCTTGACTGTTTTCCGAAAGGCGCAGCCGACGGTGACGGTTCTTGATGTGAACCTCAACGGTAGTAGTGGATTAGAGCTTTTGCAGCGCCTCAGGGGGGAGTCAAAAGGCGCCCGCATTGTCATGTTCACCATGCATGCTGAAACCAGTTATGCGTCGCGCGCCATTCGTGCCGGCGCCATGGGATACGTCAGCAAGAGCGCAGCGGCCGACGAACTCGTCACGGCGGTTATGAAAGTTGCGAGCGGCGAAAACTATCTTGACCGGGAACTGGCCAGCGAATTGGCATTCGCCCCAGGGACGTCAGAAGATCCGTTCAGTAATTTGACAAATAGAGAAGTGGAAATACTCCGGCTGCTTGGCGAAGGTAAAACGCTCAACCAAATAGCCAGCACTTTCGGTATTGCTTACAAGACCGTCGCCAATTCGTGTTCGCGTTTAAAAACAAAACTCGGCCTCGAGCGCACCGCGGATTTGATCCGGGTTTCGCTCGAGAACAAGCGCCGTTGAATTGGTAGAGCGTTTGACGCAAAGCGCTTACTTTCAAGTGCACACATATGACAAATAAGTTTGAGCCGGTGCCAAACGGGCTCGCGGTAACATGAATGGTGGAATTTATGCTGATTTTGCTGGCTATCACAAGTGTGTGAGGCGTGCCTGCGTCACACAATTGGGGAAGTTATCCCATCGCCAGACAGTGTGTAACACAGTAACAAGTTCAGGCACGCGCAACTTGGCTAGACTCCGTGACGACCTCTCCTCCTTGGTGGTCTCGGAGCCTAGCTATTTTTTTAATTGCGGTATTTGTTTCGAACGCAGTGCGATCCAAAAAGAGTACACCAATAACCATCATTGAATCTGCTTCATTTACGCACTGCAACGAATGACGTGTTTCTAAATCAAGAAAAGATGATTGGGATGTGATCCCAAATAGATCGGGAAAATATCCCGTGGCGCACTTCGACACTGCGACCGAAAGTGCAACCTCCTTAAGGCTCGCGTTTGCGCCGCTGCGGCTGTCTCCCCGTCTCCTCGGGAATGTGCCGCGACGGTTCCAGGTCATTGAGGTTTAGCCGCAGGATAAGCGGATCTAGTCGCGTGCTGCAGGTGGCTTTGCAATCAGAACCCAGGGAATTCTGGGCGCTGTTGGAGGGACGGCCTGCGGGCGTGAATGGGAGACTAAACTAGGAGAGGAAGCACTAATGAAAAATAGAAAGTTGCTTATCCTGGCAGGCGGCCTGTTGGTTGCTGCGCTGGGAATGGCGGGACCAGTTCTCGCCAATTCAGAAGTCGAAAAGCGCGCCGCCAACCCCAACGAGTGGGGCGCTCCGGGCCGCGATAATAAACTGACACGCCATTCGCCGCTAGCGGATATCAACACCGGCAACGCGTCGAAGCTTCAAATGATGTGGTCGCAATCGACTGGCGCATTGCGTGGTCATGAAGGCCAGCCCATCGTTATCGAAGACGTCGGCGGCAAACCAATGATGTTCTTTGTTTCGGGTTGCCCCGAAATGTCGAAGTGCAACATTGTGCAGGGTCTTGATCTTACCGATCCGGATAATCCCAAGCAGATTTGGAACTACGTCAAGCAGACCGACCGCGATGAATCGGCTGTTCCGCGTGCCTGCTGCGACACGGTCAACCGTGGCCCAGCTTACGCAGACGGCAAAGTCGTGTTCGCCACGCTCGACGGCTATGTGATTGCGCTCGATGCCGCAACTGGCAAAGAAGCTTGGGTCGTCAAGCATGCTTGGCCTGAAAAGGGTGAAACCATCACCAACGCTCCACTGATCGCCGAGAACCTGGTGATCGTCGGCTTTGGTGGCGACGAGTTTGCCGCTCGTGGGCGGGTTACGGCGTATAATCTTAAGGACGGTAAGGAGGTCTGGAAGTGCCATTCGACAGGTTCTGACAAGGACGTATGTCTTTCGGCCGACACCAACAAGGCGAACCCTCACTACGGTCTGGCTGGTCAGGATCTCGGCATCAAGACCCACCTTGGCGAAGACTACAAGATCGGCGGCGGCGCAGCATGGGGCTGGTTCAGCTACGATGCAGAACTCAAGATGGTTTACTACTCGACTGGCAACCCCGGTCTTTGGTCTCCTTCTTATCGCTGCTCGAAGAAGACCCACGACGAATGCAACACAGGTGAGTTCGACAACAAGTGGTCGATGACCATTTTCGGCCGTAAGGTCGACACCGGTGAAGCTGTGTTCGCCTATCAATTGACCCCGTTCGACCAGTGGGACTACGACGGCGTCAACGAAAACATTCTGACCGACATGGAAATTGACGGTAAGAAGGTCAAGGCTTTGACGCACTTTGACCGCAACGGCTTTGCCTATGTGCTTGATCGCACCAACGGTACGCTACTGCGCGCCAACAAGTACGTGACGACGGACTGGGCCGAAAAGATCGACATGAAGACTGGCCGGCCGGTCAAAGTACAGGCTCACTCGCCTCTCGAACTCGGCCGCAACGTTGCTGCTTGCCCCTCGGCTATGGGTGGCAAGGACCAGCAGCCGTGCTCGGCTGACCCGAAGGAGCCCGGCAAGTTCTACTGCCCCACAAACAACTGGTGCATGGAACTGGAACCTCAGGAGCGCTCGCACACGCAACAGGGCACGGTTTACGTGTTCGCCAACGTGTACATGTTCCCTGAAAAGCCAGGTGTCACCGGCAAGATCAAGAAGTTCGACGTGCTCACTGGTAAGACCGATTGGGAAATCCCCGATCAGTACCCGAACTGGGGCGGCACGCTCGTCACCGACGGTGGGCTGATGTTCTATGGTTCGCTTGGTGGTGATTTCCGCGCCGTCGATCGTGCTTCAGGCAAAGTCCTATGGAGCCGCAAGCTTGCTTCAGGTTCGATTGCAAACCCGATCACCTACAAGATCAAGGGCAAGCAGTACGTCTCGATCCTGTCGGGCATCGGTGGCTGGATTGGTGTTCCCGTCACGGCTGGCCTCGATCTCAACGACAAGTTCGGTGCGATCGGCGCAACCGCCATGACCAAGGCGGCCAACCTCGACAAGATCCCGCAGGGTGGCACGCTGTTCACCTTCCGCGTTGGCGATTGAGCCATTCTGGTTCGACCCTTTCTGAGGGCGCTTAACAAGATGACGTCCGGCACCAAGACGGTGCCGGGCGTTACTGTCTGCTTGGGCTGTTGAGCAGCAGACGCCAATCGTCTTCGCGACGATGAGGCAAGGACGAACTAAGTCGAGACATCACTGAATTTACCAGAGAGTTGTGTGCAACGTGAAAAGCTTGTTCCGTTCAGCGTCGTTCCTGACCTTGGTTGCATTGAGTTTCTCACTCGCTAGGCCTGTGCTAGCCGCAGAACAGGTTGCGGGCACCGATCCCCTAAGCGGTGCGTTTTCACGCCTGGAGCAACAGATCCCGCTAACTGCAGCCGATCACACTGCGCTCAAGAAAGCCGCGGGCGAGCACCGGCAATCGACGCTGCGTGTGTGCGGCGATCCCGGCAATTTGCCATTGTCGGATATCAATCGCGCCGGCTTCCAAAACAAAATCATCGAACTTGTTGCGGCCGAGATCGGCGCACAGGTTCACTATTTCTGGCGCCCATATTTGATGCGGGGCCTGACGCGCCAGACCTTCGATACCAATGATTGCGATCTGCTTCTCGATATTCCTGTTGGCTTCGATCGTACGATCTCAACCAACCCTGTTTACAAGACCACCTATGTGCTCGCCTACCGCAACGACAAGGGTTTGGACTTCAAGAGTCTCGATGATCCGAAATTGAAAGCCGTCAAGATCGGTGTCTTTCAGACATCCGGGCTGCGCACGGCTTTGAATAGCCGCGGCATCATCAGTAATGTGTCGCTGCACGTGGTCAGTCATAACTCGGACCTCAACCCAGCCAATCAGCCCTGGCAACAGGTGCAGCAGGTACTTGACGATAAGCTAGATGTTGCTGGAGTTTGGGGACCGTTCGCGGGCTGGCTCAAGACCATGAAAGGCGCGCCTCTGGTGGTGCAACCGGTCAACTTGTGGGAAGACGATGTTCCTTTAGAGTTCGAATTGGCCATCGGCCTGCGCAAAGTTGACTGGGTTTTGAAATACAAACTGGACTTGGCACTCGAAGCTCGCCGCACCGAAATTGAAAAAATCTTGCGCGATTTCGGCGTGCCGCTGGTCCAATGCAGTAAGTGCGTGGTTGCAGGCGATTTGCCAGCTCATGGTGCCTATACCAAAACTCGCCAGTACGTGGCTCCGGCCGTTCCACCGCCCATGGCGCCCGACCAGAAAGTAACCCGCGAGCGCCTGGAAAACTGGTTGAAGGAGGGTTCCGATCTTAATCAGGAGCTGGCCAATGGGGTGCTCGCCGCCGACGTCGAACGTATCAAGTTCCTGGTCGAACGTGGTGCCGACCCTAACAAACGTGACAGCCAAGGTTATGCGCCGCTGCACAGCGCCGCTCGCAACCGCAATGATGCCGTGCTGACGGCACTCCTGGCGCTTAAAGCAGACGTCAAGGCCATCGACCAGGATGGGTTTACACCTCTGCATCATGCGGTGCTACGCAATCATGCGCCGTCGATTGCCGTGCTGGCGGCTGCTGGAGCGGATATCGAAGCGCGCACCAAAGATGGCTTCACGCCGCTCGCCCTTGCGATCATCGAAGATCAATACAAAGCGGCGATGGCCCTGATAGAGGCCAAAGCACCGGTCGAGACAACTGTTGGGGACGTTAAGCTGACGGCGCTGATGCTGGCTGCTGGCAAGGAAATGCGCCGGCTGACACTGGGCGCAGGGGTATCCCGAGTTGAGAAATGGGACCCCAAGGATCCAGGCCCCATAGAAGTGGCCGAAGCGCTCTTGAAGCGCGGCGCTAATGTAAATGCAGTCAGCACATCGGGCGTCAGCGCTCTGCTTTTGGCGGCGGCCCACAACAACACCCCTATTGTTGGGCTGCTTGTGGAATCGGGTGCAGATCGAAACTTTAGAAACACGGACGGGAAAACGGCCTCTGACGTTGCTGCTCAAAATGGGAATAATGCGGTGGTTTCGCTTTTGAAGCTGCTTGATGGAGCCAACAATAACTAGTGAGTTGGTGTTTGGCCACGTTGGCGAGAACTGGACGTAAGAAGCCGGTCAAAAAGAATAGGTCAAAATAAGAATGGGTCCCAAATGGGATGCAATCAGGGAAGGAAACGTTTTCGTGCTGAAAACTAGAAATTCGTTGTCTGCCGGACTGGCACTGTTGATCGGGGGATCCGCTTTCGTTGTGGCATCGTGCTCAAACGCCGAAGAGGACACGGCCAAAAAGGCCGAGCCGCCTTCCGCGGCCGCAAGCACAGCGGCTCCCGCCGCAAGCACAGATGCACCGGCCGCAAGCACAACCGCGGCACCCGCCGCGACACCTGCAAAAGAGGCAGCTCCTGCAGCGCCTTCGGCAACTCCGCCCACTCCAGCAGCTGAGGCTGCTCCGGCGGCGGCGCCTGCCGCCCCTAATGCTGCGGCACCAACGAATGACTCTGCACCGGCTGCCGCCGCTGAAGCAGCACCTGCGGGCGCTGTCATCAGCCCGCTAGAGCGGGTCAAAATGACGGAAAAGGGCAAACTCAAAAATCCCTACACCGATAACGCCGAAGCCATCGCCGAGGGTAAAAAGTTGTACCTTGGCAACAGCTGCAATGGTTGTCACGGCGGGGGAGGCGGTGGCGGCATGTGCCCGCCACTTACCAACGAAACTTGGGTTTATGGCAGCGACGACGACACGCTGTTCCGGCTGATCACCCTTGGCAGCGTCGAGTTGAAGAAGACGGGATTTGCGCCGATTGCCAAAGAAAGCGTTACGGGTCCAATGCCGCCCTATCAGGACATCATCAAAGACGAAACCAAACTCTGGAAGATCATCGCGTTCGTACGATCGGTGTTCGGGGGTCGTCCTGAAAAGCGTAATTGGTAGGATGGCCGGTTGGGATCGGGAGCTGTGAGGGCTCCCGATCTGCTGTCATCGTCGCGCGAAACAGCGGGACTTGGCCCGTCAGCATATTGCAATGTTATAGTATTGCGCTAGCATGCGCCGAGTAAGGCTTAGGTGTTTCGAGGCGGGGCGTGTTGAAAACCATATTGCATGTTGGCGTAGTGTTGATGTTTGCGATCGCCGTCGCGATGCGCGGCGCAGGCGTTTTCGCCGGCGAGGCGGCTGGCGTTTCCACCCCAAACCAAGCGGTTGGAGCGGGAATCTCAACTGGGGCGACTCAAATACAGAGTGCCGGTACCGGCGCTCCGGCCGCAATCGAGGCTCATCTCTCCTATATAGGCAAACAATATCCCGAACCGCCGCCACTGTCGCTGCTCGACAAAGTCTTGACCGATGAGGGTATTCAGGGTGCCCGTGTCGCCCTCAAAGAAAACAACATGACTGGCCGCTTGATCGGTCAGCATCATGAACTTGAAGAAGTGCGTATAGCGGCCGATCAAGACATCGTCGCCAGGGCCAAGGATTTGCTGGCGAGCGGCCGCCGTCTCATCATCGCGGATTTGGAAGCCGATGATCTGCTGGCAGTTTCCAATCTTCCCGAAGCCGCAGACGCCATCATTCTCAATGTGCGCTTGAGCGACGATGAGCTGCGCCAGGAGCAATGCCGCGCCAACGTCTTTCATCTCATTCCAAGCTGGGCAATGCGCGCCGACGCGCTGGCGCAATACATGGTGTGGAAGAAGTGGCGCACTTGGCTGCTGATCGCAGGTCAAGGCAAGAAAGATAAGCAGTATGCCACTGCAATCAAACGGGCGGCGGTCAAGTTCGGTAACAAAATTGTCGAAGAAAAGTCTTATGCATTCGAAGCCGGATCACGGCGCACCGACAGCGGCCATCAGCAGATCCAGACTCAGATGCCGTTGCTGACGCAAGCCTCATCTGGATACGACGTTGTATTCGTCGCCGATCCCGAGGAATCGTTTGGCGACTATCTCCTCTATCGCACCTTCGATCCGCGCCCCGTTGTGGGGTCGCAAGGGTTAACCGCCGCCGGTTGGCATCGCTCTTTTGAACAATATGCCGGCACACAGATGCAAAACCGCTTCGAGCGAGCCGCGAGCCGGACCATGACGGAGCGCGATTATTACGCTTGGCTTGCCGTACGCGTGTTCGGCGAGGCTGTGTTGCGCACGGCCTCGGATGATCCCATCGTGCTGAAACGCTACATGCTGTCAAAAGAATTCGAAATCGCCGGCTTCAAGGGCCAGGGCATGACGTTCCGTGATTGGGATCAACAACTAAGGCAGCCTATTCTGCTGGCAGGGCCACGGGCATTGGTTTCGATCTCTCCGCAAGACGGCTTTCTCCATCAGAAATTCCAGACCGACACCCTAGGCGTTGATCGCCCCGAAACAAAGTGCCGGATTAACAAATGACGGCAGGTGCAATGATGCCAGCTCAGACGAGGTCCACTATGAAACGACGATTGACGGCTGCGGTTCTGATGTTGGGGTTCGTTCCTGTCGCGCCGGCTCACGCGGCCACAATTTTTATCAGCAACGAAAAAGACAACACGATCACCGTGATCGATAGCAAGACATTGCAGATCATTAAGACCATTCCCACCGGACTGCGCCCGCGCGGCATGGTGCTGACGCCCGACTTCAAGCAACTGATCGTCTGTGTTGGCGACGACAGCCGGCTTGATGTCATCGATACGGAAAAACTGGAAGTTTCCGCCAAGCTGCCATCCGGACCGGACCCCGAGTTAGTCGATATCGATAGCAAGGGTGAGCGCATTTACGTTGCCAACGAGGACGACGGCATGGTTACGGTGCTGCAGCGATCGGACGGCAAGATTCTCGCCGAAATTCCTGTGGGCGTTGAACCGGAAGGCATGGCAGTCAGCCCGGACGACAAAATTACGGTCGCCACTTCCGAACAAACTAGTATGGCGCACATTATCGACAATGCGACCCTCAAGGTCGTTGCCAATGTGCTTGTTGACGTGCGGCCGCGCGTGGCCGAGTTCACCCGCGATGGCAAGCACGTCTGGGTCTCAGCTGAAATCGGCGGCACCGTTTCGGTGATCGACGCTGCGACGTTCAAGGTCGTCAAGAAATTTGGGTTCGAGATTCCCGGCGTGCGCCCGGAACTCATACAGCCAATGGGCATTCGCTTCAGCCAGGACGGAAAACTTGCCTTCATCGCACTTAGTACGGCGAGCCGCCTCGCCGTGGTCGACGCGGCGACATTCGAAGTCAAAAGTTATGTTCTCACCGGCCAGAGGCCTTGGCATCTGGCGCTCGATCCTGACGGTTCGAAATTGTACGTCGTCAATGGCCTAACCAACGATATGACAGTGGTCGACGTTGCAACGCTAAAGCCCGAAAAATCCGTTCCCGTCGGCCGCCTGCCTTGGGGCGTGATGGTGAAGCCCTGAGGATGGTGCGATGAACGAAACAATGCGCCTCATTGGACCGATTTTGGCCGCACTCGTGTTGCTTGCTCTGATCACCGTCGTCACGCCGTTGAGCCGGGCACAGACAGGTCCAGACGATGCCGATGCGGGTTTAAGAAAGCTCGTGACAGACGAGGCCGTTAGATCCGGAATGGAGGCTATCCGCCGGGCCGTCATCGACAACCATACCTTGATCACGCACCGCCGGTTTCCTCCGCCCATGGCCGCCGGCTTTAAGGCACACGTCAACGGCAAGATCAAGCAGCTGCGGGCGGACAGCCGTGCTCCTGCCCGTTCTCTCAGCGAACTCGATAAAATTCTCGAAGCCATCCTGAAGGGGGCACGGATTGCGGGTCTTGAAGACCGCTCCGCAGATCCGATCGATGGGCTCGCGCTCATTGCGGATGCGCTGGAAGATTATGCGGCGAAGTTTGATCATCCGGGGTGGAAGCTGTTGCATGAGCAGTAGAAAGCGCACCTGCTGTGGTTTTTTGGACCCCGTAGGTGATGTCTTGGAACCGAAAGAGGGAGACCAGGCATGACGGCACACTACAAGACGCCTGCACTGCAGCTGTCTGCGAGGCATCACGTTCTGCGGAATAAGCCACTGTCTGTGATCGTCACTATCATTTGCGCGGTGCTACCGGTTTCGGCGCAAGAGATGAATCCGGCTCCTTCTTCTGCTCCGGTGGCCGCAGGAGTGCAAAGTGCCGCTTCGCTGCCGTTTATCGTGCTTTCCGGCCATACGGCTGATTTGTGGGGCGCGTCGTTCAGTCCTGATGGCAGCCGCGTCGTCACCGCGTCGAGCGATATGACCGCAAAGGTCTGGGATGCCAGGACGGGCGTGCTCATTTTTACGCTCTCAGGTCATGACGAGGCGGTGCGTTCCGTTGCCTTCAGTGCTGATGGCAGTAAGCTGGCCACCGCGTGCCGCAACGGGCGGGCCAAGGTCTGGGACGCAGCCAAAGGTACCCTATCGGCAGAAATTACCGGACATCAAGAAATGATCGAGAGCATCGGGTTTAGTCCAGATGGTCTGCGCATCGTGACGTCATCGCGCGACGCGAAAGCAAAGATTTGGGACGCCAAGTCGGGAGCATTGATGACGACGCTTGAGGGCCATACGGAATGGTTATCCGGTGCTGAGTTCAGTCCCGATAACAGCAAGATTTTGACGTCGTCGAGCGATAAGTCTGCGCGTGTGTGGGACGGCACCACAGGGGCCGCGCTTTTCACGCTGGCTGGTCACGACGGCCTTGTGACGAGCGCGGTGTTCAGTCCCGATGGATCCCGCATTGCAACCTCATCAAGTGACAAGACCGCCAAGATTTGGTCAAGCGCCGATGGCGCGTTGCTCCTGACATTCACCGGCCATGAGCGGGCGGCATTGCGGGTAGCATTCAGTCCTGACGGGCTAAAGATCGTGACCACGTCGAGCGACAAGACGGGCAAGGTGTGGGACGCGCAAAGTGGTGCCTTACTGGCAACGCTGCAGGGTGCGCATAAACGGCTCATTCCCCGCGTGATGTTTAGCGCGGACGGCAAACGCATCGTCACCGCATCACACGACAAGACCGCCGTTGTCTGGGATGCCATCACAGGCGCCGTAATGGCCGTTCTCGCGGGGCATATCAAGGAAGTCGATGGCGCGTCGTTCAGTCCCGGCGGCACACATGTGCTGACGGTGTCTTACGACAAGACCGCCCGCATCTGGGATATCCGTACATTATTGGGCGGAGATTCGCCGGGGCGGTGAGGCCGCGGGCAGCGCGTTGGATAACACCACCGTAACGGGCGGCTGCCAAAAGGCTGGCGGTTGCACCAATGGTTGCATGCGGGGCGCCATTGAGCACAGCATACCGTCTAAGTCTTTAATCGTTTTGGCGCTCCCTACGGGAGTCGAACCCGTCTTTTGAGAATGAGAATCTCACGTCCTAACCGATAGACGAAGGGAGCGTGCCCCATGATATGGGCGGGTTTGCTGGCGCTGGCAAGTCCTCTCCACCGCGCCAGACAAGAAAGTTGCCACGGACAGGTTACACTTTTCCTGCAATCTTCAGGGCAAAAGCATAATCGACAGCGACTTCCTTCAAGGCCTCATAGCGCCCCGAGGCGCCACCGTGTCCCGCGTCCATATTGGTCTTTAGCAGTACGAGATTGTTGCCGGTGTTCTTGTCGCGCAATTTTGCAATCCACTTTGCCGGCTCCCAATACGTAACGCGAGGATCGGTTAGGCCGCCGAAGGCAAAAATGTGCGGATAGGCCTTGGCCTCGACGTTGTCGTAGGGCGAATAGGATCTGATGAGTTCGAAGTCCTCGGTGCTGGTGATGGGATTTCCCCATTCAGGCCACTCCGGCGGTGTTAATGGCAAGGTCTCGTCGAGCATGGTGTTCAGCACGTCGACAAAGGGGACGTCGGCAATAATACCAAGGAAGAGTTCGGGTGCCATGTTGGCCACTGCTCCCATCAGCATGCCGCCCGCCGAACCGCCATTAGCCACGATGCGTCCGCGGCGCGTGTAGCCTTTTGCGATCAAGTGTTCGCCCGCGGCTATGAAGTCGGTAAACGTGTTGGTCTTGGTCTTGTGTTTGCCCGTGGAGTACCAACGGTAGCCCTTGTCCTTGCCGCCGCGAATGTGGGCAATGGCAAAAATGAAGCCTCGATCGGTCAACGATAGGCGACCGGTGGAAAAAGACGCCGGGATGGAAATGCCATAGGCTCCATAGCCATATAGGAATACGGGGGCGGAGCCGTCGAGTACGGTGTCTTTGTGATAGAGCAGTGACACCGGCACCAGTTCACCATCGGTCGCGGGCGCAAATAGCCTGCGTGTGACATAGTTGGCCGGATTGTGCCCGGACGGAATTTCTTGGCGTTTGCGCAGGTCGCGTGCCCGCGTGACCATATCGTAGTCGTAGGTTTCTGATGGCGTCGTCATTGACGAATACGTGAAACGTATGGTGTTGGTATCGAATTCATCCCCTGAGAACATGCCAAGGGAATAGGCCTCTTCGTCAAAGGCGATGGCATGTTCGGCGCCACTGCTGAGATCGCGAATGATGATGCGGGGCAGGCTTTCTTCGCGCTCGAGCCGGGCCATGTGACGGGCAAACACAGTTGTCTCAATGATCAGGCGGCCAGGTTTGTGGGGCACGAGTTCGCGCCAATGTGCGCGGCCAGGAGTGGCAACAGCTGTTTCAACAATCCGGAAGTCTTCCGAGCCCTCGGAATTGGTCGTGATAATCAGCCGGCCGGTGTGGTGTTCAACTTGATATTCATGCCCCGCTTGCCGCGGCTCGATCATGACCGGCGCTGACCGGGGTTGATCGGCATCAATCAGGTATACCTCGTTCGACTGGTGGTCGTGGACGTTGATGAGGATGTATTGTTCTGACTGGGTCTTGCCAATGGAGACATAAAAGCCGGTGTCTTTCTCCTCGAAAACGAGGCTGTCGGACCCAACTGGAGTGCCAATCTCGTGGCGGTAAACATAAAGGGGACGGTGGTTGTCATCCAGCTTGACGTAAATAAGCGTCCGGCTGTCATTGGCCCAAACCAGATCACCGCGAGCATCGGGTATGACGTCGGGAAGGTCCTGGCCAGAGGCCAGATCGCGGATGCGGATAGAATAGAGTTCTGATCCTTTGTCATCGGCAGAATACGCAAAGAGTTTGTGATCGGGACTGTGTGAGGTGCCGCCAAGCCCCCAATAGGCCTTTCCTTTAGCTTCGTCGTTGCCGTCGAGAAGCACCATTTCGTCGCCACCGCCGCGAGGGCGCCGCATGAACCGGGGATACTGCCCGCCTTTGACGAACGTCGAAAAATATTCGAATGGCCCGCACGGAGAAGGCACGGTGCGGTCATCAGGTTTGAGGCGCGCCTTCATCTCCTCATACAAGACATTTTGCAGGTGATCTGTTTCGGCTAGTACGGTTCTTGTGTAGGCGTTTTCGGCCTCCAGATAGGAGCGGATTTCGGGATCGAGTTTGCTGGGATCGCGCATCACGTCTTGCCAATTGGCTGCCCTCAGCCACGAATAGTCGTCCCGCAGAGTGACGCCATGGTGCTCTACGGCTACCGGCTTTTTGGCCGCGAGCGGCGTGGCAATGGCGAGAGAAGGAATTTCGGGGGCGGGCAAGGTTATTCTCCAAAGAGCGAAACAGAATACTTGAGGTGCCCCATGCAAATCGGCGCTTTAGCGGGCGCTGTCAAATCTGCTTGTGGCGGGAATGGGCCGCGAATGACAGTTGGCCAGCGTGTTGATCGTTGCGTTTGCCAACAAAACCCCTTCGGCACCGGCACCGATTTTTGCTGTTTAAACCATGAATATCCGCGGCAGCAGTATGTATCACCGCAGTTTTACTGTGAATTTCAGTGCTGCGACGCGGTATTTAGTTAAGCTACTATCGTCTATAGTTGACAGCGACAGTATAATACCGTTGTCTATCAGTCTGATATTGCGAGTCTCATGGCGCGGGTTGGGTTTGCAACCTGGGTCAGAAAAATGAACCGGATTTATGCAGTCAAGTTTGAAGGACACCACAATGGACGGGGAAGAAAAGCCCGAGCTGATGGAGCTCACGGCAAAAATCGTCGCCGCTTTTGTCAGCAATAACACCATTGTCGCAAGCGATGTCCCGCAGTTAATCCACGAAACGTTTGCAGCACTGAGCCGCGCTACGGTCGATGGATCGGGGCCTCCGGTGCGCGAGGAATTGAAGCCCAAGGTTCCAGTTAAACGTTCGATCATGCCCGATCACATCGTTTGCCTGGAGGACGGCAAGAAGTTCAAGTCGCTCAAGCGGCATTTGCGTACTCATTACAATTTGTCGCCCGAAGAGTACCGCGAGAAGTGGGATTTGCCGCACGATTACCCGATGGTGGCGCCTAATTATGCTCGTGCTCGTTCAGACCTCGCCAAGAAAATGGGACTTGGCACGCGGCGCGAAAACGAGACCTAACGGGTCTTCAAGGTGGCAGTTGTTTGAGGGCCTGCCGGGGAGCAGGCCCCTTTTCATTGCGCAAATGGCAGAGGGCCTCAAGAGCTGCGACCTCGCATTTGTAGGCGGCCAGGAGTTGGCAATGCCGTGCGAGATTGTAGGTCCAGTGCCCCCTTAGGCCGCGCAGCCGTTCGTCGCGAAGCGCACGCTTTAGCTTTGCGATAAGGCGGGTGCGTCCGGACACTGACGTGTCGTCGAGTTCGTGGGGCCAAAGTCCGGCAAGCTTGGGTAAATCTTGAGTGCGGCAATAGCGCTGCGCCGCGCCAGCGACTGACCCCGTTTGAAAGTTGAGTTCGCCTGTGGCTGGGAGAGTGGTCATGGAGCAACTCCGTCATCGAACGACGGCGTTGAGAATGATGTGCCCTGAGGCGGCGGGGACAACTTTTCTGAAGCCTACCGGGAGAGAAAGTAATCCCCGCTGTTCACCGCAGTTTTAGTTTGAGCTCACGCAAGGCCGCTCCTGCGGATAGAGTTATTTCTTCGAGCGGGACCACCACCTAAGACACCACCAGGATGGAAGGTGACGTGATGGCAGACTTCGAGATAGACCCTACTTTCATAGCTGCAATTTCTGTTGAAGTTGCTCTGCAACGGCCAACCAGCGTATTGATCGGCCCCTCAAAACGCTATGCCATCGACGGGGCCGTGGCGCAGGTCTTCGGCCTCCCGGTTCACCAGTTGGAGTGTGCGACAAGGGGGCGTGCCCGTGCCGCACTGGCGCGCCAGGTCGCCATGTACGTCACACACGTGTCGTGTGGAATGAATTTGACAGATACCGGGGTCCTTTTTGCGCGTGATCGTACGACCGTATCGCATGCCTGTGCGGTGATTGAGGATCTGCGTGATGATCCGGTATTTGACAGAGTTATGGACCTTCTCGAATGGATCGTTGCCGAATTGATGTCGCGTACTGGCCGCCATCAGGCATTGCCGGTTTAATTTCAGCCGAAAGTCACTCATGAACGCTAAAATGACGACCGCAACCGCCTTATTGAGCGGTGATGCAGACTTGTGTGCACTGCGCTATCTAGCCCGCAAGGGAAATGCGGCCGGCGTCACGGTCGCCTTGGGAAAACCGGGAGGCGACGTCAACATCGCAGCAACTGCTTGCGGGCGAACGGATGTGATGGCCGTGGCTGCGAGCACTTGGCAGGACTGGCAAACGAAAGGCTGGATTACACCGGCGGGCACGAACGATTGCTGGCGGCTGACGGCCAGGGGCCGGCAGTATATTCGCAAACGGCTGTGTACGAGCGGCCCGCTTGCTGCGGGCTCACTTTCATCAAGAATGCCGGCGCGCCAAGCGGAGGCATCGTCCCGGCCAGGGATCAATCCGAACGAGAGCCCTGCCGGTTGGCTCGCCCGGCGCCGCGACAAGAATGGCCAACCTATGATTTCCTCCGAGCAGCTTGCCGCTGCGGAACGTCTACGTGCCGATTTCTGGTTTGCTGGCATGAGCCCGCGCGTTACGGCAAACTGGTCGCCGGCCGCTACAGGCGCCCCCTCAAGACACGCCGGATCAGTTGCCGATATGAGCGACAATATTTGTGCTGCAAAGGCGCGGGTCGCTCATGCCGTGAAGGCAGTTGGTCCTGAATTGTCGTCAATATTGATTGACGTCTGCTGCCACCTCAGAGGACTTGAGTCCATGGAACGCCAAGCGGGTTGGCCGCTGCGTTCAGGAAAGATCGTGCTTCAACTGGCGCTGACGCGGTTGGCGCGTCACTACGGATTGCTGCCGGCTACGCGCGATCACCTTCACCGGCGCGATAGTTTGCGCCATTGGGGAACAGCCGATTACCGTCCCGGCAACACGGATGGTGGAGAGTTTGGCAGCGGCCAGGGCTAGGGCGCAGAAGTGCCCGCTGGGTTCAGGAATTGACGGCAGCCCGCGCATCCGAGCGCGCGCGCGCGACCATTGCGGCAAGGCCGTTTGAGCGCTGGGGCGTGAGATGTTCTTGCAGTCCAATTGACGCAAAATCGGCCAACGCATCGTGGTTGGCAATCTCATCGGCGGTGCGGTTGTTATAAATTGCAAGTAGAATAGCTACGAGCCCGCGGACAATATGAGCATCGCTATCGCCTTGGAATTCCAAGCGCGGTTGTTCACTGGACTGGCCAGGTATTAGGCGCGAATGCAGCCAAACTTGACTGGTGCAGCCTCGCACTTTTGTGCTGTCAGTTTTGAGTTCTGCGGGCATTTCCGGCAAGGCGCGCCCCAGCTCGATAATGTACCGGTAGCGATCCTCCCAGTCATCGAGCAGGCTAAAGTCGGCGCGGATTTCGGCGAGTGTCATAGTGGAAGGTCCTAGGCGCGCTCAAGTGATGCGCCAAGGCACACATAGGCAGCCCGCACATCTGGGTGCAAGGGGCAAGGCGAGGACGTCCCGTACTTGAGTCAAGGCGCAACGGAGACGGTAGCGGCGCGTGCTGTCATTTTGGCAGCTGGAGACTTAATCGCCGAGACACAATTATTTTGTATTTGGGCCGCGCCAGGCAGGACGTAAGTCTTCTGAAGTCAAATTGTCGCGAGAAGGGAGTGCAGCTACTGCCGTCCGGAGATCGTGATCGGAAAGTGAGGCGAGAATGGAACTGTTCCCAGATTCCCGGAGCGCTGGGCCGGCGGCATATTTTTGGGATGCCTCAAGCGCAAGTTGACCTGCAAACAGCGCTTTTTCTTTAAAACCGCTCCAAAGATCTGCTGCTTGCTCGCATTTCACAGGTTCGCGGGTGCAGTACTTGGCAGCCCAACCGGCGGCTTGCGCGGCTTGGTTGAAGATTTGCTGTTGCTGCACCCTGTCGGATGGCAGCAGAGCTACTCCGCAAGCAATGAATAATCCGGTTCGAATAAGTGACATGATTGGATCGCACCAAGCGTGAATGATACTATGGAACCTAGCACTTCGATCTCAAAGAAAAGCGAGATCCGGAGCCAAGATTTTGCGATTGTTTGGGCCAAAATTACTTCAAATTTCCACGCTGGAATTTACGAGTACTAAGCGTGGCTGCGCAGTTAACGCACCTTTAACAAGGGCATTTGCATAGTGTCAGCCGGTGGGGGGCTTACCTTGAATTGGTGGGCGATGCAGGAACGCGTGACATGCCGCAGTGGAGACTGAAGGCCGGGCTGGGCATATTTTTGTCGGTGTGCGGGCTGTTTGGCATCAACCTGTTTGCCTTCCAAGGCGCACGGGTCGCGGCCGCGGCCAAGCGCGTTAACTTCCCCGGCAGTGCCTCTTCGCACCCCGCCGCGCCTCGCGCCGTCTTGACGCCAGAAATTGCGGTCACCACGGGGTCCTTATCTGCATCCGAACCTGACCTGACGAGAGCCGTACAGCGTGAACTCCAGATCCAAGGCTATGACGCAGGCGGTATCGACGGTGTCGCGGGCATAACGACCCGGGCAGCCATCATGGCTTTTGAATGGGATCAGGGCCTGCCTCTGACCGCCGAGCCCGCTCAGCACACGCTTCAGGCGCTTTTGCTGGGTGGCGCCGGCAATGGGACGGCAGGGTCTGCCAGCGCTGTGCCGCCGGGGCCGCAAGCAGCTGAAGTGATCCGTATTGTTCAAATGGGTCTGACGGCGCTCGGCTATGCAGGCTTCGGGGAAAGCGGTTCGATGAACGCCGGATTGCAGCGCGCCATTCGCATGTTCGAGTCGCGCGAGGGATTGCCCGAAACGGGCCGCATTTCCGGCACTTTGGCCTCGCGCATATTGCGCCTCAGCAACGAGAAACGTCTTGCTGATGGCAGGTAGACCCGTCATGCAGGCAGCCGCGGCTGCCACGGCCGGACTCTCTACTGGGTACTAGATGCGCCTTAAAACCGAACTTTGGGTCAAAGCCTATATACGGCGTTGCGCGGTAGCGGGCGTTGCCGCCGCCGTCGTGCGCCACGGCGACGACGATGCCGGCGCCATCTTCATTCGCATCAATCGCCTTAATGGGCATTCGCAGGTTTTTGGGCCCGCGCCCGCAGGTTTCGACACGGGCGCTCTCGACCGGCAATGGGTGACATGTCCGATCCCCCGCGATGGCGCCGACGAAGCGGTGGACGCATATCTCAGCCGCGAGGCAGATTTCGATCGTGATTTATGGATCGTTGAAGTGGAGGATCGTGCCGGCCGCCATTTCCTCGAAGGCTGGCTGGCCTCACCACTCTCCTAACCCGGTTTCGATTGAATTGCGGACAGACCTTAGCTCTCATTATTGCAGTGTTTCTCTCCCGAAAACCGCTTCAAACGTTTCCGCAAGCACTTTTACTGCGATACGAAAATTGGTCGCCAATTCAGCCAGCCGGCCACTAGTGGGTACTAGGGCAGACCTGTTAACCAGTTGTTAACGTCTGAGGCCGTCTCATGGCACTAGAGCGATTCGCAATGCAACAGGGCCGGGTGGCGAAGCGCAATCGTCAGTCAAGAGTTCAATGGCCTCAATAACGGCATCTGGCGCGGCACGCGCCTCAAGGCAGCCCATGGCGACGATCATAGATCTTAAAGACGTCTCACGCACCACTCCTTGCGCCGCGCAGCGGCCCATGTCCGGCGGTTCAGCCCAGATCTACCTATTCACGGGCATCCGCTACGAACGCGGTGCCGGATCGGAGCCGGCACAATTGCCCCGGCGCCGCGGCGTGCGGAAGTCAGCGCAAACCAATTCCCAAGAATAAGAACTGCTGCTTGTTATGGGGCCGGGTTCGCCGCCTCTGCAGCACATCGCGCAGAGCGCAACGTGGCTAGGTTCTGTTTGCGATAGGCCAAGCCTTGGTCTGGGGCCCGAAGCAAGACAAAACCTTTATCGGCTGGAACCTTCAACTGCGTTTCATCGCGTGGACTGAGACCGAGTGCCTGCGGCGTCAGCCCGGTGAAGCGGTCGTCGGTGGCGGACAGCAAGAGAGATACCGTGGTAGGTCTATTGGGTTGGGCGACGGAAACATAGAAATTGGCGCCTTCGGACGAGTAGAGCGCCAAAGCCCACCCCGGAGCAGGCAAGGTCGCAGTGATGGCCACAGGACCCTTTTGGGTATCATAGGGACACACAGCATAGAGCGCATCGGCCGTCATAAACGGCAGCTTCTGGCTGGACGGAGTAATAGGCGGCAGAATTGTCATGGTGTGCAGGGCCATCCCTGCGGTTAGGCGGCGATGGGCCTGACCGGCCGACAACTGGGGCGTGGCCAATACCGCCAGAATATGCAGAACGCCCATGGCACACACCAAGGCTGCAAGCCAGCGGCCGCTCGGCATAAGTACTGAAAAAAGCCACCTCATTTGCAGCTGATCCGGCGGACAACGGGCAGGGACTTTTCGATGCTGTCATCGTCGCGCGCGACAGCTCTGACGCCTAGATCCAGGACAAGCATCGTCACCGCGAGCCTCCCGGCGCCGCCTGTGGGCAGCCAGTTCTCTGGACGTGCATCACGAGACATCGACACCACATAGCCCCCGTCTGCTCTGATGCCCATGGTGTCACTGGTGAACGAATACCTGTCGGCAGGATTTGCAATAAGCCGGCCCTGGTCATCGAACACAGTAATACTCCACCAATAAGATGGGATGGCTTTACCCTCGATAGAGTAGTCACACGAGGAGTGAAGCCGCCGGCCATCGCTATCGGTCTTGGCGGTAAAGAGCTGTGCCGTTTCCGAACTCATCGGCAATGCGCCAAGGGTTGCAAAATGGGCGCGCGTGTAAGGATCGCTGCCAGGTTGGCCGGCCGCAATCCAGGTCACCCAAGGCCCCAAAGCAAGTGTGGTCAAGGCGGTGCCTGTGTTGACGGCATAGCAGCTCGACATCAGTCCGCCTGCAAGCACAGCGCCGCAAAACGCGGCTGTCCGCGCACTACTTACGGTCAAGTAGCTAAGCTTCTTTTTGAATTGGTGGAAAGCAAAGCTCATCGGGCGGTTTTGATGTCTCGCTTTGGCATGATGCGAATTTCCGGTTGTGTTACGGCTCGGTCTGGTTCTCGTTCAATCGCGGTCTGACCCTGGTTCCTAGTTTTGCCGTGCATGCGGCTTGAAAACCGCGTCGCAGTTTTACTCTAGTGTGGCGCCGCGCCATAGTTGACCAATGGTGCGGCAAGGCTGGTGTCAACTATGGCGCGATGAACGCCACACGAAGCCCATGATGTTGCGAGTGGCCCTTATGTCGCGCCAAAATCGGAACGGGTTGGGGCCATGATGCGATTTTGGCGCGACGGGCCACTAGTACTCCAACTCTGCGAATTATCATGCATCTGTTTATCACTCACGCTCCCCGATCACATGGACTTAAGGTGGTGCAGGGGCAAATTTCTGCGCGGCTTGCGGCTCGGGGAGCGCAGACACCTTCGATGAACCTGGCCCAGCAGGAGACAGGGTGGCGCGTCCGTCGCGTGGCTTGGCAGCGGGTGCTGGTGCTGGGGCCGCTCCGGGTGCCGCGTCTGGTGCAGCCGCCGCAGGTTCTGGCTCAGCCAGGCCACCTGCCTTGCGCAGGGCGGCGGCGATTTTCTTGATACTTTCGCGGGCCGGTTCGGACATGCTGCCGGCCGGCTTTCCGTCGCTTTCAGTGCTCGACGCCAGAAGTGGATCGGCGCGCTTCAACTCTGCCAGACGTTCCTGTTCCGCTATTTGAGCCGGATGCACGGAAAGGCCCGGTATTTGCGCGATGTTCATATCGGTGTGCGCAACGGCCATGAAGTCATGCCACAACGGAGCCGCCAGATGGCCGCCGGTGTTGCTCGAATTCATAGGTCTGTTGTCGTCGTTGCCGAGCCACACGCCGGTCACATATTTGCCAGTGAACCCCACAAACCACACGTCTTTGGGGCCGGTACTGGTGCCCGTCTTTCCGGCCGAATGGGTAAAGTCGAGTTGGGCGGCTGCGGCAGTGCCGTCGGTCACGACTTTCTGCATCAACTGGTTCATTACCACAGCCGTATGCGGTTTCATGACCTGCGGGGCGGGGGGCTCATCGCGCTCCCGGCTATAGACCAGGTCACCTTTTGAATTCACCACATCCAATATGGCGTAGGGCAGTGCCCGTTTGCCGCCGTTGGCGAATGCCGCGACACCGCCTGTGTGCTCCAAGGGTGTGATGCCGTAGTCGCCAAGTGCCATCGAACAGGATTTGCGAATGCCCTTGATGCCAACAATTTTTGTGAACTCGATGACCTTTTCGCGTCCCACAACGAACGAGAGTTCGGTTGCGACCGTATTGAGGGATTTTGCTAATGCGAGCCAAAGAGGCATGCGTCCGCCCGAGCCGCCGCCGCCGCCATAGTTCGAAGGGCTCCAGTTTCCGCAACTGCGCGAACTATCGCGCACGCTTGTTTCGGGGCCATAGCCCAGATGCTCGATGGCGGCCGCGTAGACGTAAACCTTGAAAGAAGAACCCGGCTGGCGTTTGGCATGCGTTGCGCGGTTGAACTGGCTTTCACCATAGTCCGGCCCTCCGACCATGGCTCGCACCATGCCATCTGTCTCCATGGCGACCAGCGCACCGGAATTGAAGCGCAGGCTGCGGCCCTTTTGGCGGATAAACGAAACGACGGCTTCCTCGGCCTTTTTCTGCAGCGCTAAATCGATGGTTGTGCGCACGGTCAGGACATAATGATTTTGGCCCTCCATGAGGCGCTGAACTTCCTGGAAGGCGTAGTCGAGGTACCAATCCGGGCTGGTAGTTGAGCGCGTCTCCACGATTTTGGCCGGATGCAAACGTGCCTCATGAACTTGCGCGGCCGTATAGAAGCCGGCTTCGACAAGGTTGGTCAGCACTTCATTGGTGCGGGCACGCGAAGCAGGCAGATTGACGTGCGGCGCATATTTAGTTGGTGCTTTGTACAACCCGGCCATCAGCGCAGCCTCGGCCAGATTGACATCGCGCACGGACTTGCCGAAATAGAACTGTGCCGCACCCTCGACACCAAAAGCGCCGCCGCCAAGGTAGGCGCGATCCAGGTACATCTTGAGGATTTCGCGCTTGGTAAATCGCGACTCCAAAAGGAAAGCCAAGAAGACTTCCTTGATCTTGCGCTGCAAAGAGCGTTCGGACGACAAGAACAGGTTCTTGGCGAGCTGCTGCGTCAGTGATGAGCCACCCTGCACCACCTCGTTGGCGCGCAGGTTTTCAAACAACGCGCGCGATGTGCCTAGGACGTCGATACCGAAATGCTCGAAGAAGCGCCGGTCTTCAGTGGCTAGAGTGGCCTTGATTATGGCGTCGGGAATTTCCTCGAGCGGCACGGCGTCGTTGTGCAGGATACCGCGTTTGCCGATCTCGTTGCCATCGCGATCAAGAAACCGCACCGAGTATTGCCCGGTCAGAAAGCGGCTCTCGTCGAACTCCTGAAAGGCGGGAAGCGCGAGTGAATAGAGGACAAACATGCCGCCCAAGCCAATGGTCAAGGCCGACGACGCCAGTTCGTTGAGGATGCGCTTCCATCCGGTCAGCTTGAAGCGGGCAAAGAAGCTCGACGTATTGTTCCAGGCGGCATGTGAACCGCTCCATAGGCC
>JBEBJD010000008.1:0-5727 GCA_040080075.1 Hyphomicrobium sp.
TTGGGGACTCTCGCCGTGTTCCAAGTCATTGCCGAGGCGCATGGTCGTGGTGCCACCTCCAGGCAGCGAATGACTGAGAGCCAGTGCGCTGCCAGCGTACCAATGCCACACCTCGGCTGCATCAACACGATGCCACCGCGAAACGACGCCTTGAGGTAGCAGGAAGTAGATGGCAGTTGAGGCTGCCCTGGCACCGCCCGGTCCACTATCGCGAAATGTCTCGCGGAAATATCCGCCTTCCGGATGGGGCTTCAAATCCAGTTTGGCAATGACTTCAGCGGCGGACAGCATGAATGTTCACGCGCGGTTCTTGCGCTCACGCATTTCGCCAAACACCCGCCAATCGGCGGCGGCACGCATGTTGAGCTTGTTGCGGATAGCCGCGATGTGCGGGCGTAGAAACACATTTGTCTCCAATTCGAGATCAATGCGCGTGGGCAGTGACGGTAGGCCCTCAGCCCTCAGGGCCGTCACGTCATGGGCCCGCTGCCGCAATGCCACGTTATCGGGTTCAATTGTCAACCCGAATTGAGCATTTGCCAATGTGTATTCGTGACCACAGTAAACTTGGGTATCGCGTGGAAGGGCGGCAATTTTTTGCAGCGAAGTCCACATCATTTCGTGGCTGCCTTCCAATACCCTCCCACACCCCATCGCGAAAAGAGTGTCGCCGGCAAACGCGGCTGATGCTTCGGGAATCCAATAGCTGACGTGCCCCAGCGTGTGCCCAGGAGTTTCAAGGACACGCACCCGGAACGAGCCGAACTCAATTGCATCCCCCTCACCTGTCGCTTGGTCAATACCCGGAATCCGTGCGGCTTCCTCGCGCGGCCCGATGACGATGCAGCCTGTCTCCTGTTTCAATACCAGATTGCCGCCGGTATGATCCGCGTGATGATGAGTCGTCAGAATATGGCTAAGCCGCCAGCCCTTTGAAGCCAATGCCTGCTGCACGGTCGCCGCGCACGGTGCATCAATGGCCGCCGTAAGTCCGCTTTCGGACTCATGGATCAGAACGCCGTAGTTGTCTTTGAGACAGGGAAATTGATGTATCGAAAGGTGGGGCATCGTAACTCGGATGGAATTGCCGGAAAGGGGGCCGCTTCTCAACCGCCCTCCACCAGCGTAGCGGGCGCACCTTGCCAATTCAACCGGCACTAGTGTCCTGTCTTCGAAATGCTTTCAGTTTTGCCGCACCCTCGTAAAGGCATTCCGGAGACTGACGGACACTAGAAAACCTATGGTCTCGTGTGGTGTCTAGCAGTTGCCTTGTCTATCCAAGCGGCGAAGGCTTGAAGGCAATTGCGAGACACCACACTAGGGCAAAAGCGGTGTAAGACAGTCTGGAGTGCGCCCACACGCCGCTTGGACTTCACCAAACGGGAAGTGCGTATACAGCGAGTTATGAAACAAGCCGCAATGCAACACGACGCAGCAGATTTGCGTGATTTCTACAAGAGCCCGCTCGGCCTTGTGGTGCGCCGTGCACTGCATAACGCCATCGCGGCACATTGGCAGGGACGCCAAGCCGGCACCATGCTGGGTCTTGGCTTTGCCACGCCATTTTTGGGGCGCTATCGCCGGGATGTGACCCGTTTGGGCGCCCTGATGCCGGCGGCCCAAGGAGCACTTGTCTGGCCAACCGATGGCCCGGTGCGTTCGGTTCTCGTTGAGGAGCACCAGTTACCCATTCCCGACAATAGTGTCGACAGGTTGCTGGCGGTGCATTGCCTCGAAATGTCTGAACGCGTGCAGCCGCTGTTGCGAGAGATGTGGCGCGTGCTGGCGCCTGAAGGCCGCTTGCTATTGATTGTGCCCAACCGGGGCAGCGTGTGGACGCGCCGTGACACCACGCCCTTTGGCCAGGGGCGCCCCTACAGCCGGTCGCAATTGGAAAGCCTGCTCGTGCAATCGTTGTTCACGCCCACGACGTGGAGTGGGGCGCTTTATTTTCCACCCTTCGACCGCGAGATGTTCCGCCGCGCGGCGCCGGCCTTCGAGCGCGCTGGCAAACGCCTGTCAGGGGCATTTGCGGGAGTGACATTGGTCGAGGCAAAAAAAGAAATCATGGCGCCGACCGGGCTCGTGCGCGCCAGTCCGCGAGTGTTGCGCGACTTGGTAACCGTAAGGCGCGAAGGCCGCTTCACGCACCAGAAGGATCGCTAGCGCGACTTAGCGCTTAAGCGTCAACTTGAACACGGCCTTCTCGCCGAGCAGATTCTGTGCCGACAGAGAATTTTTGATCGGCAGCCGCTTGCCCCAGCTATTGAAGGCTACCGCCTCTTCCACCTCCGCGTCGACGAGCTTCACCAAGTCGACAAAATCCTTGATGGTGCACAAATGCGCGTCCACGCTGTTGTACCAGGTTTCGGGCAGGTTCGGCGTCACCGGCATGCGGCCCGTCATCATGAATTGGGTGCGGATGCGCCAGTGGCCGAAGTTGGGAAACGACACGATGGCATGGCGGCCAATGCGCAAAAGGTTTTCCAGCACGGCCTTTGGAAAGCGCGTCGCCTGGATCGTGAGCGACAAAATGGCGTAATCGAATGCCTTGTCGGGATAATCGGGCAGATCGCGATCTGCATCGCCCTGAATTACCGAAAGCCCTCGCGTCACGCACGCCTTAACGCGCTCGGGCGACAGCTCGACGCCGCGCCCATCGACGGCTTTTTCATCGCGCAGCAATTGCAGGAGCGCGCCATCGCCACAACCGACATCCAGCACGCGAGAGCCAGGCTCGACCATTTCGGCGATGAGCCGGTGATCGGCGCGTACCAGACTGAGCGGAGTCAATGTGTTGTCACTCATGCGGGAACCTCGCGCGCTGGCTTAATTCCGCGCTTGGCAGCGGCCGCATTCAAGAAGCCCCGCACCGTAGACAGAAACTCGGCTTCGTCCAACAGAAAGGCATCGTGGCCCTTGTCGCTGTCCAGTTCAACAAACGAGACGTTGGCAGCTACCGCATTGAGAGCCTTCACAATCGACCGGCTATCGCGAGTCGGATAGAGCCAGTCGCTGGTGAAAGAAATGACGCAGAATTGGGCTTTTGTGCCTTGGAAGGCATTGGCCAGTTTGCCTCCGTATTCGGCTTCGAGATCGAAATAGTCCATGGCACGCGTGATGTAGAGATAGCTGTTGGCATCGAAGCGATCGACGAAGGTCGATCCCTGATGGCGCAGATAACTCTCGATCTGGAAATCGGCATCAAATGAGAACGAACGCGCGTTGCGATCCTGCAATCCGCGGCCGAATTTATCCTGCAATGCCTTTTCAGACAGATAGGTGATGTGCGCTGCCATGCGCGCCACAGCCAGCCCGCGCGCAGGACGCGTGCCAAACGCCATATAATTGCCCCCATGCCAGTCGGGATCGGCCATCACGGCTTGGCGGCCGACTTCATGGAACGCGATATTTTGCGCTGTGTGCCAGGGCGCTGTTGCTATCGGCATGGCCGTTGCAAAGCGATCCTTGTGACGAGCCGCCCATTCCAGAACTTGCATACCCCCCATCGAGCCGCCAATGACCGAAAATAACTGCCCGATGCCGAGGTGATCGATCAGGCGCGCTTGCGCATTGACCATGTCGCGAATGGTAATGACGGGAAAATTCACGCCATAGCACTGACCCGTTTTCGGATTGATAGAGGCTGGGCCTGTCGAGCCCATACAGCCGCCCAGGATGTTTGCGCAGATGACGAAGTACCGCGTTGTATCAACCGGTTTGCCGGGGCCGACGAGCGTGCTCCACCAGCCCTCTTTGCCGGTAACTGGGTGGATGCTCGCCACATGCTGGTCGCCCGTAAGAGCATGGCAGATCAGGATTGCATTCGATCTTTCCGCATTGAGTTCCCCATAGGTTTGATAGGCGATCGTGAATGGCGCCAGATCTTGCTGGCAGTCGAGGCGCAGCGGCGCGTCTGTCCCGAACTCGACCGAACGGCTTGACGGATTGAGGGCTTCGATGTCGGACGAGGAACTGCCCGGGCCCGCGCGAGCCTCATCGCGGCCACCATTCTGCCCGGCAATGGGCAGGAGTGAACCAATGCCATCCGTATTTTTTGTGTGGTCAGAGACCGGCATGCCGCGCGCTCCCCAAAGGTCTACCCGTCATGGGTAGGCCCGGACACGAAAAAACCCAGCCGGTTCTCCCGCTTCATAGCCGGGCTCAACCGTAAACCGGGTGCGCGCGGCCTGTTTAGCGAGTTGTTTAACGTGGCTGCAAGCCGGCCGGCCAAATCACCACGAGTCTCAATTTAACAGTAACGGACACGGCAAGTCAGCGTCAAGGCCGGGTTGCGGCCAGGCGCCACCAAGAAGCGCCTGATCCTTCCACTTAACACATTGGCCCTCCGCGCCATTTTCGGGCCTTTCACTGGGCTGCGGCCTCGTCTATCACTGGCCCGGCTCCGCATTATGAAGCGGCGCTTCAAAAAGCTGACTGGAAAGACGCTCCGACCTCATGGCACCACTCAGACCAACCCCCAAACCCGGAATTCTGGGCATCGACATTTATGTGCCGGGCGAGAGCAGCGTTCCAGGCGGGCGCAAACCCATCAAGCTATCGTCGAACGAGACGCCTCTGGGTCCGAGCCCTAAGGCCATTGCGGCCTATAACGCTGCCGCGCAAGACCTCGAACGCTATCCCGATGGGCAGGCCACGGCCCTGCGCATAGCCATCGGCACGCGCTATGGCCTCGATCCCGCACGCATCGTTTGCGGTTCCGGCTCGGATGAATTGTTGAGCATGGTCGCGCACGCCTTTTTAGGTCCGGGCGACGAAGGCCTTTACACCGAGCACGGATTTCTCGTCTACCGCATCGCCATTCTCACCAATGGCGCGACCCCTGTGATAGCGCCTGAGACCAATTTGACCACCGACGTCGATGCTGTCCTCGCCAAGGTGACGGCGCGCACAAAAGTCGTGTTCCTAGCCAACCCGAACAACCCGACCGGCACCTATATTCCCCATGCCGAAGTCCGCCGCTTGCGGGACGCCTTGCCAGGCAACGTGGTACTGGTACTCGACGGCGCCTACGCCGAATATGTCACTCACTCCGACTATGAGGCCGGCATAGAACTTGTTGACACCACCGGCAACACGGTCATGACGCGCACGTTTTCAAAAATTTTCGGCCTGGCGTCGTTGCGCATCGGCTGGGCTTACTGCCCGCAGGAAATAGCGGACGTGCTGAACCGCATTCGCGGGCCGTTTAATCTGTCGTCGCCCTCGATTGCGGCTGGCGCGGCTGCCATGACAGACAGCGCCCACATCGATGCCGCTGTCGCCCATAACGGCAAGTGGCTTGCGTGGCTCACGGGAGAGATTGAAAAACTAGGATACCGTGTCACGCCGAGCGTCGCCAATTTCGTGCTCATGCATTTGCCAAAGGATGCGGCGCGTGGCGCGGCCGCGTGCAATGAGTTCCTGAAGTCGCGCGGCATTATTGTGCGCATGGTCGCCGGCTACGGTCTGCCGGACTGCCTGCGCATCACCATCGGCAGTGAATCTGACAACCACGCGGTGATCGCGGCGCTGAGCGAGTTTGCAGGAAGGAGCGCGTGAGCATGGCAATGGCGCCCCCCATGTTCGATCGCATTGCCCTCATCGGCATCGGCCTGATTGGCTCATCGATCAGCCTGGCTAGCCAGCGCGCTGGCCTTGCCCGCACTATTGTTGGATCGGCGCGAAGTAGCGCGACCGTCCAAACCGCGCTTGACCTCGGTCTGA
>JBEBJD010000030.1:0-5654 GCA_040080075.1 Hyphomicrobium sp.
GTCTTGATCTCGTCTCGCCGGGCATTCCATTCCCAAACAGATGTCCCCGCAGCATCCAGTGCCAGCGACTTCAGTTGCAATTCCGATGGTGTGCCGCCGTAGACGGGATCAGCGCTGCGGAATGCAAACTGAGTGACGGTAAAGCCGATCAGCAGGAGAATAAGCACGAGCCCGCCGGTCAATCCTGAGACCGCCATCTCGTTGGTGAGGCGTCCAGTCAGCACCACACCAGCCGCAAATACCCAAACGTTGAACATCACCCACGTTGGCACCAGTGATAAGGCGCGATCCTGGCCACGGGCCGCCAGAAACAGAATAAACCCGGATCCCACAAGACCCAGAGCAACAAACGACACACGTGCGAATGTTGACGCCAGACGAGGATCGACGATGGCGACGGCGATGAGCGCGAGCTGGGCCAATATCCATACGGTCACCAGCATGCGGATCAGCCCGTGCCACAGAGCGAGCCGCAGGAAGATATAGAGGAAGATGACGAGACTGGCGGCAAGCGCCGATTCTGCCGCTGCCCGATAGACGGCATTGTCCTCCGGCTTCAGCTGAAACAGTTTGTGGAAGAATCCGAAGTCGACGCACAAATACACCAGCGTGCACCAGGCAACGAGTGCGGAGGCGGGAAAAACGAGCTTGTGGTTTGCCGCAAAGATGGCCGTGAGAAATACGGCGAGCAGCCCGGTCAAGCCCAGTAGAACGCCGTTGAACACCAGCTTGTCACGTGTCTTCAATTCGAAGTCGAGCGGCTTCCAAAGATAGATGCGCGCGAAGCGCTCCGAGGACAATTCGCCGACATAGGTAATGGTCTGTCCTGGTTCCAAAGTAATGCGGAAGACGTCGGCACGGTCGCTCTTGATGCGCTCGGGCACAAAGCCGATCGACGGCGTAATTGCTTCGATGCGCCGGGCGTCGAGGTCGGGCCAGATGGCGCCAGATCCGGTGATGGTGTAGCGGTCGGCGGAGATCCAGCGCTCAATAGGTTTATCGGTGGGATTGGAAAGCGCGAAAACGATCCAATTGGGATTTGTGGAGGCCAAAACAGCGCGTACCGACATGCGCGCGACCGCGCCATCAGGCCCAGCCGCCGTTTCAATCTGTAGGCTGTCGCCGCGCCCCTCATACAACTCGCCCAGGCTCGTGATTTCGATGCGGTCCTGATCGGGTGAGACAACGATGGGCTGAAGTGCATGAACCGGGTTGACGCCGGTGAGACACAAGACACACAATACCCAGATTGCGAGAGCATGTGCCGCGCCACTGTGTGACCATCCGAAAGGGAACCCGGTGCAGAAGCGATGAAGTGCGCGTGTGATCATGGTGTCACCCGCGCAGCGGCGGCCATATCATCTGCCAGCAGGCCATAGAGTTCATGGTCCTGCCAGCTGCCATTGATCTTCAGGTAGCGGCGCGCATAGCCCTCGCGCTGGAACCCATTCTTTTCCAGAACCCTTCTTGAAGCGGCATTGGTAGGTTGGGTTGCCGCCTCCAGCCGATGCAAACGCAAGTCTTCAAACACGAACGGGATTAGACAGCGCACGGCGTTGGACATGGCGCCGCGACGCGCATATGGCGCCCCCATCCAGTAGCCGAGCGTCGCCGATTGGGTGACGCCGCGACGGATGTTGGACAGCGATATGCCGCCGGTCAATCGGTCCGTAGCAGCTTCAAATACGAAAAACGCATAGCCATGATCATCGCGCGCCTCGCGTGTGTAATGGCGCAGCCGCCGGCGATAAGCGGACCTCGACAGATCATCGCGCGGCCAAACGGGTTCCCAAGGCACCAAGTGCTCCCGGCTCAGGGCACGCAATTCCGCCCATGCAGGATAATCCTGGCTTTGAGGCGCACGCAGCATCAAGCCGTGACCGGCAATGGGCCGGGCGGTTTCGAATGCTGGCGCTGTTCTCAAGAAAACCATGACCGGCTGTGTACTCAATCCTTTTGGTGGGCCAATTAGTGTGTTTGAGAGCGCCCCGCGCGCTCGGCAAATTCTCGCGACCGGCGGCCTGCACCCGCCACAGCGACAGATGGAGGTGCTGTCACTAGCCGCGCCGCAAAGGTGCGCAATTGCTCGCTGGTGACGGCATTGACCTTGGCCACAAGTTCTTCCCCCGGTACGATGCGGCCATGAACGAGCATCTGCCGTGCCATGGTCTCGGCAATTGATGACGACGATTCGAGGCTCATCAACAATCCTGCCTTCAACTGTGCCTTGGAACGGGCGGTTTCGGGAGCCGTGACACCTTCGCTGGCCACGCGGGCGAGTTCGGCGCGCACGACGTCGATCAGGCCTTCCATCATGTCTACACCCGTCGCGGCATGCACTGCGAACATCCCAGAATCTCTCAAGCCCCAAGCCGACGAATAAATCGAATAGCAAAGGCCCCGCTTCTCGCGGACCTCTTGAAATAGCCGGGATGACATGCCCCCGCCAAGAAGCCCGGACAGCACTTGAGCGGTGATATAGTCATCCTGGGTATACGACGGCCCCTCGAAGCCAATCATCAGATGGCTTTGTTCAAACGGTTTGGCGCTCGAGCGCAGTCCGCCAGTGTAGCGAGCGGTCTCATCTGCCCCAGGCTGCCCCCTACTGAGCCCGCCGAATAGGGCCTCAACGTGGCGTAGAAAGGGCTCATGGCGGACGGCGCCAGCGGCGGCGATCACCATGTTTCCAGGATGATAGTGGCTCGCCAGAAAAAGCCGTAAATCGCTGGCCGACAAGTGTTTGACGCTGTGCGGAGTCCCGATGATTGGACGTCCGGCCGCTTGTCCGGGGTACGCGGCATCGTGGACAAGATCGTAGACCAGCTCGTCGGGGCTGTCTTCGATAGCCGCAATTTCCTGCAAAATGACCTCCCGTTCCCGCTCTAGGTCGGGCGCGGCAAATGTCGAGTCCAGCAAAATGTCGGCCAGGATTTCGAGGGCCAACCCCTCGTCCCCCTTAAGCACCCGCGCATAGTATGCAGTCGTCTCGACGCTGGTGGCGGCGTTGAGATCGCCTCCCACGGCCTCAATTTCTTCGGCAATGCCCTGGGCGGAGCGGCGGCTGGTGCCTTTGAAGGCCATGTGCTCAAGAAGGTGAGACAGGCCATGCTGCGTCCCGGTCTCGTGGCGCGACCCCACACCAACCCAGACACCCAGCGATGATGTCTCCAAGTGTGGCATGTTTTGAGTGACGACGCGCAGACCGTTCGATAGCAAACCAATTTCGGGTTTCATACTTTGGCACCGCCGTGGGCCGCCGCCACCGCTTGAACATGCCGCTGAACCGCGGCGAGATCGTTTTTCAATACTGCAAAACGCTCCGGATCAATCATGAGATTCGCAAGCCTCGGTGGCAACTCCGGATGAAGCCCAGTAATGGCTTTCATCGCGCCGGGGAATTTGGCCGGATGCGCCGTCGCCAGAATGACATGCGGGCCCTGGCCGGATTTGCGTGTTTTCTGCAGAGCGACATATCCGCAAGCCGTGTGTGGGTCCATGACATAGCCCGAATTGGACTGCACGGAGCGGATGGCGGCGGCCACTTCGGCTTCTGTCGCGGCTGCAGCCAGAAAATCGGCGCGCATGTTTGCAGTAGCCGCTCCGGTCTCGAAGCGGCCGGATTGCGCCAGCGATCCCATTTGCGAACGGACTAGGCTCGCATCGCGGTTTGCAGCCTCAAACAGATAGCGCTCGAAGTTGGAGGAAATCTGAATGTCCATCGAAGGAGATGACGTGGCGTGCACGCCCTTCATTTCATAGACGCCGGTCGCCAGAGTGCGCGGCAGAATGTCGTTCTCGTTG
Source organism: Hyphomicrobium sp. (assembly GCA_040080075.1). Classification (GTDB taxonomy): domain Bacteria; phylum Pseudomonadota; class Alphaproteobacteria; order Rhizobiales; family Hyphomicrobiaceae; genus JANNFX01. The sequence continues at coordinate 3,802 of JBEBJD010000030.1, forward strand.
GATGCAATCAAAAGTGGCCCCATAGGCAGTCCCATGCGCTTGGCCGCGTAGCCGGCAAAGATATCTCCGAAGTTCCCGGTTGGAACGGAGAACGAAACTTTTCGATGCGGCGCGCCCAGTGCGCTTGCTGCCACGAAGTAGTAAGTCACCTGCGCCACGATACGGGCCCAGTTGATGGAGTTGACGCCGGACAATTGCACGCGATCGCGAAAGGCGTGATCGTTGAACATGGCCTTCACGAGAGCTTGGCAATCATCGAAGGTGCCGTCGATTGCGATGGCATGTACGTTGTTGTCCTTGGGAGTCGTCATCATACGCCGTTGAACATCCGAGACCCGCCCATCGGGAAACAGAATGACGACATCGACGCGCTTGGAACCGCGGAATGCCTCTATCGCTGCGCCGCCCGTGTCGCCTGATGTCGCCCCCACGATGGTTGCGCGCCGGTTGGTCTTGGCGAGGATATGATCCATCAGCCGGGCAATGAGCTGCATGGCCACATCTTTGAACGCGAGAGTCGGGCCGTGGAACAATTCGAGGATGAAAGTATCCGGTTCAATCTGAACCAAGGGGGTCACAGCGCTGTGGCCGAAATTCTTGTAGGCATCGGTTGCCAGCGCGCGCAGGTCTTCACGCGCAATGCCGTTGCCAGTGAAAGGATGGATCACCTCGACGGCGGCATCGGCGAATGGCTGGCCCGCTAGCGCTGCGATGGCCTGATTGGAAAACAGCGGCCAGGATTCAGGCAAATATAGACCGCCGTCGCGGGCAAGGCCGGCCAAGACCGCTTCGTTGAATCCGATGGCTGGAGCCTGGCCCCTGGTCGAAATGTATTTCACGGCAGATTGCTATTCCTGGTGGTTGCTTGTTCCAGTCGGGACTCAACAATGGTCGCTGCGTGAGCGTCACGCTAGTGCCCTGTCTACGAAATGCCTTCATGTTTCGCCGCACCGTCTACAAGGCATTTCGGCGACTGAAGGACACTAGAATACCTATGATTCTAGTGTGGTTCTTGTCTCGCAATTGCCTTGCTTGTCCAAGCCGCGAACGGAGAAGGCAATTGCCAGACAAGAACCACACTAGTTGGGTTTAGAACGCAATTGAATTGGAAAGAGGACGGTGCAGCGGGTGTCAGATGCAACGCTGCGGACGGGTTGAATAACGGTCTGAAACACGTTTTAACGTCAAGCCTTAGTGGCCCGAAGCCGTGTCATCGCATAGGCTGCAAAGATGGCCGCCAGTGTTAGTGCCAGCCCATACCAAGTGATGGCATATTCGAGGTGGCGATTGGTGAGGGATACGATGGTTGCGCCCCCCTTCGGGCCATCGCCAGCCGCGTCGAACGCCTCTTGGTCGATAATGAAGGGCATGACCGTCGCTTTGCCGTCTGGGTACGCAGACGCCTTGAGCGCTGTCACATCGCGCCAGTACCACATGTTCTGCGCCGGATTGTTATCGGGCGTGAAGCGGCCAGGGTGACCGCTTTCCCGGATAAGCCCCACGACGTCCACGCCGGCGGTGGTCTGGCCGGAGGCACGCGAGGCGGGATCTTTCAATGTTTCTGGGACAAAGCCGCGATTGACGAAAACGATGACTGGGCTGCCCGCAATTTCCAATGGAGTCGTGACATTGTAGCCTGGACCACGGCTAGGATCGGGTGCGTAGAAGTAGCGCTCTTTGCTGTGATCGAAGCGGCCACGCACTTTGACCCGCAGATATTCAAGGCCGATGGCATTGTCGCCCTGCTGCCGGGTGGCGGTAACAGCGGATAGGAAATCAGCCGGGGGCGCACTCGATCGCTGCGCGATCGCCGCCATGAGGTCCTCTTTCCATACCTTGCGGTGCATCTGCCA
>JBEBJD010000312.1:0-5642 GCA_040080075.1 Hyphomicrobium sp.
AAAGCCACCGATCATTTGCGCATCATGGGATTGGCCGAAGCCGCGGCCGCCTTCGCATGTGAAGTGCTTGAAGACGGGGGCGTGTTCCTGGCCAAGGTGTTCCAGGGCGGAACCGAACGCGAGCTTCTGGATCTTCTCAAGACCACATTCGCAACGGTGCGGCACATCAAACCGCCGGCCAGCCGCTCCGACAGTGCAGAACTCTATGTTTTAGCGACAGGGTTCCGCGGGCGGACTTGACTGCCGCGGGCACTTGCTGGCCAACCGGCCCTGCGAATTACAACCGGACCGATTGATGAGCGTTGCTTCTCCCCCTGCACAGCCCCTTCGCCCCCCGGCCAAATTCACGACTGGATCGCTCATTCGTCATATACTGGTGATGACGGGAACCGGAGCCATAGGGCTCGTCGCGATTTTTGCGGGTGACTTCGCCAACATTCTGTTCCTGTCATGGCTTCAAGACGTGGCGGTCGTCGCCGCCGTTGGCTACGGCAGTTCGGTTTTATTTTTCACGATTTCAATTGGCATCGGCTTGTCGATTGCGGCCTCTGCACTGGTCTCACCTGCTATCGGTGCGGGTAATACCGGCCGGGCTCGCCGTCTTTCAACCAACGCACACCTTTCATCGTTCGCCGTCTCTGTGATTGCAGCAATCCTGGTATGGATTGCCATACCACCGATACTAACGCTGCTTGGTGCCACAGGCCGGGCTCACGATCTGGCCAGCACTTATCTGCGCATACTCGTGCCATCGACGCCGTTCCTTTCGTCGGCCATGACCAGTGCCGCAGTGATGCGTTCGGCCGGAGATGCACGCCGCGCCATGAACGTGACCTTGTCTATTGCTGTCATCAACACCGTCCTCGATTTGGTGCTTATTTATTGGGCTGGATACGGTGTGGAAGGGGCGGCCGTCGCCTCTTTCATCGCCCGGGCGGTTGCGATGGGTGTTGGGTTTTATGGTGTCATTCATGTTCACGACTTGATGGCGCGGCCAAAGATGCCGTCGTTCGTCGCCGACATTCCTATTCTTGCAGGCATTGCCATCCCGGCAATATTGACCAACATCGCCAGCCCCGTGTCCAACGGCTATGTCACCGCCGCGATTTCGGAACACGGTGATGGAGCGGTCGCCGGATGGACCATCATAGGCCGCATCGTGCCCCTGGCATTTGGCGCTATATATGCTCTGTCTGGGTCTATAGGGCCCATCCTGGGACAGAACTTCGGCGCAGGTGAATCGAACCGCCTCCGCAGGGCTTTTACCCTTACCTTGCTTGTAAATCTGGGCTTCACGCTCGCCGCGTGGGCCCTGCTGGCGATCTTTGCAATACCCCTCACACGGCTCATGCACGCCACCGGTGAGGCGGCTGACCTCGTCGTAATGTATTGCCGCTGGATAGCGCCTTTATTTGTCTTCATGGGCGCGCTTTTTGTATCCAACGCGGCCTTCAACACGCTCGGGCGGCCGCGTGTTTCAACAGTGTTGAACTGGGGCCGCGCGACGTTGGGCACCGTCGTGCCCGTCAAACTGGCTGGAGCCTATGCCGGGGCGGCCGGAATCTTGTGGGGATTTATGCTCGGTGGCATCGTGTTTGGGGCGATTGCGGTCTGGCTGTGTTACCGCATGATTGGGCAACTTTCAGTCAATATGGGCCCTTCGGGGCGGGCAGCGCCTGGTTCCAGGTTGTGAATTCCCGGCCGCATCTTGTGGGCACAACACCGCCCGCTTTGCCGGCAGCCTATTCATAAGCTATAAGGCTCGGCATGTGTGGCGGTGATCGTACCCCCCAATTACGCAATGGGCTGGCTTGGCCGCATTAAGAGGTTGAGCTGGGGTATTTCCGATAAGCAATTGAGCCGATTGGGTTTGCAGGGAGCACGATGCCGGAGGGGACAGGAATGAAGGCGCGCTGGCGTCAGTGGCTTCTGGATCTGCCACGGGCCGCAAAGCGCACAGCCTTGATCGGCAGCGACCTTATACTGCTGTCTGCGGCCCTTTGGGGCTCAATTTCGCTTCGCTATGGCGAATTGTTCATTCCGGAAGATTGGGGGGGCGTCATTTTGATGGCCGCCGCTCCGCTGATCACAGTTGCGACGTTCTGGTGGTCGGGGCTTTATCGTCTCGTGACCCGCTACATCTCCTATCGCGGCACGGTCCAGATTTTTGCCGGTGTGGCTTTGTCGGTGCTGGTGTGGACGCTGTTTGTGTTCATGTTCGGCCAGCTTGGCGTTCCCCGCTCCTCTGTTCTGCTCTACGGCTTCATGGCAGCCGGCTTGATTGCACTCAGCCGTCAGATTGCTGGACTGGTACTCAAGAGTGCAGGTATCGCCATCCCCGTATTTGCCGCCGAGCACGAGAAAAAGAACGTCATCATTTATGGTGCCGGTCAGATGGGCGTGCAACTCTTGCACTCGCTGCGCAGTGCACGCGATCGTCAGGCCGTGGGCTTCATCGACATGTCCTCAAGTCTTTGGGGCCAATACGTCGGTGGCGTGAAAGTTTACCGGCCCGAAAAGCTCGAGCACCTCATCCGGCGCGCCGGTGTGCGCGAAGTCCTGCTGGCATTGCCAGGATCACAGCGGCGCGAGCGCCGTCAGATCTTGCAGGAGCTGGAGCGCTTCCCGGTTGAAGTGAAAGTGCTGCCCGCTTACGAAGACTTTGCCTCGGGTCGCGTCGGCGTCAACGATTTGCGTCCCGTCGATGTGGGCGAACTCCTGGGACGCGAGCCTGTTCAGCCGAGCCTTGAGCTTCTGGAGCGCAACACCAAAGGCAAGTCTATACTTGTCACCGGCGCCGGCGGCTCGATCGGCTCGGAGCTTGTGCGTCAGATCCTCAAACAATCGCCCAAGTGCATCGTATTGCTCGATCTGTCGGAAGTCGCTCTCTATGAGATCGAGATGGAGGTTCGTGAACGGATCGCGTCCGTCGCCAGCGATGAGCCGCCGATCCTTGTCATCGGTGTCCTTGGATCGGTGCTCGATTCCTCTCTAGTTACTGAAACCATTCACACATACGCCATTGAAACCATTTACCACGCTGCAGCCTACAAGCATGTGCCTATCGTCGAGCACAATCCCATCGCCGGCCTCAACAATAATGTATTTGGTGCTGTCGTCATCGCCGAGTGCGCACGTCAGCACAATGTTGAGCGGGTGGTATTGATTTCAACCGACAAGGCAGTGCGCCCGACCAACGTTATGGGTGCATCCAAGCGGCTTTCCGAACTCGTGTTGCAGGCCCAAGCGGCCGACGGCGCCAAAACCGTTTTTACTATGGTGCGCTTCGGCAATGTGCTCGACAGTTCGGGCTCGGTTGTGCGCCGCTTCCGCAAGCAAATTCAAAACGGCGGACCGGTGACGGTGACACACAAGGATATTGAGCGCTTTTTCATGTCGATTCCGGAGGCAGCCGAGCTTGTTATTCAAGCCGGGGCCATGGCCAAGGGCGGCGAGGTGTTTGTGCTGCACATGGGCGAACCCGTGAAGATCGAGGCCCTTGCCCGGCTCATGGTTCATTTATCAGGGCTTGAAGTGCGCGACGAAGAAAATCCCAACGGGGATATATCCATCGAATACACCGGGCTGCGTCCTGGCGAAAAACTTTACGAAGAACTTCTGATCGGGGCCAACACAACTGGAACCGAGCACCCGCGCATCTGGCAGTCTGGCGAGCCTTTCCTGTCGGCGGCAGACCTTGCCCATGAACTCGATGTGTTGCGAGCCGCCATGGCCGCACGCGACGCACAAACGATACAAGCCCTGCTGCTGCGCACCGTCGAAGGCTATCAGCCCCATGCGCCTGCCACGGCACCACTTGCGGGCACGCCGGACCCGGCCTGGAGCAATGCCACGCGGACGTTACATTAGAGATGTCAGCCCGGGCTCAGACCATTCCCAAGCACCACGCGAGCGCCACGCGGCGCATCGCTTTTGTGGTTCCTTCAGTTGCTTCGGCGAGACAGCTTCATGCCCCCTTGTTCGAGGCGATCACGGGGCTTGGACACATGGTATTGTGTCTTGTACCCGCCGGGGACCCTGACAGTGCCGAGGACCTCAACGCCGAAACGGGTACATACGATGCAAAACCCGAAGGCTGGAGTTTCCTGCAAAACAAGCGGGCTGTGCAGGGGCTGGCCGATGTTCTCAAGGATTGGCGCGCGCACATGGTGGTCAGTGCCGGGCCAGATATCGCGCGGTTGACAGGACTTGCCTGCGAGCGGGCCGGCATTGCACAGCACATCGCCCTCGTTACCGAGCACATTGACGGCGCGCAGGCTGGCACGGCGCAGACATGGCGCGAAGCCCTGTCGGCTAGCTCCTCGGCGATCTTCTTTAATCATGATGACCGCCAGTCGGCGCTCAAATCCGGACTCTTGGCAAAGACATTACTGGCCTCGGTGGTGCCAGGACCGGGCCTCGATCTCGTTGCACAATCCCCGCTCGCGCTGCCGGATACCGCCAACGGCATGGTCTTCATGATGCACACGGCGCCCGGCCAGCCCGGCAACACTAAGATCATGCTTGAGGCCGCGGCCGCCATCACGGCGGCCAATCCAACGGCAAGCATTCTCGTATCGGGACTGGCACCAGGAAAGCAGGACGCCTTGCCATCCCGCGTCACCCGCATTGCAGACGAGATCACAGACTTGCGCCCGGCCCTGGCTCAGTGCCACGTCTTCATACATATCGCGAACCGCGACGGCATAGCCATGCCAGTGCTGGCGGCTTTGGCGGCGGGGCGGCCCGTCATCACCACTGATACGCCGGGCTGCCGCGATACGGTCGACGACCTCGTCAATGGCTGCCTGGTTGAGCCCGGATCTGCCGGGCCCTTGGTTCGCGCCATGAATATTTTCATTGCCCAACCCAGTCTCTTGAACGCGGCCGCACGCGCCAGCCGCCTCAAAGCCGAACGCTGGTTTGATCAGCGCGATATCAACCGGCGCTGGCTGGAAGCTTTAACGCTGAAGGTGTAATGCGGGCAGGCCCGGCAAGAGTTCACTTTGAGCGAAATGACCAAGCAGTCTCGCGGAAACATCAAGAAACCCTCACACCAGCTCACGCGGCAATGGCTGGCGTTGACGGTGGCGCTCACATCCATCTGCCTTGCCTTGAACGCATGGTCGCAGGCGTTCTCCCGCAACATCGCAATGACTGACCGGCCAGTGCTGCTGCTCGCCGTTGTCCTCGTTGCGTCAGGATTTGTATTTCTTCTCACCGTGCCGCTCGTCTTACGATCCCTGGCAGCCGGCCAAACATTGCAAACAACTTTGCCACGCATGGCGCCGCCGTACCGCCAGGATGACGATGTGGAGAGGCCGCACTCACAAGAATGTGCCCTGGTTCAAATGCAACAAAAGACAATTCTCTGGATCATCGTTGCCGGCGGGCTTGCGATGCGCCTCGCACTCTTTGGCTCTACCCCGTTGCTGGAAGACGACTCGTATCGATATTTGTGGGACGGCGGCGTAACCGCCCATGGCTATAATCCCTATGCCGCCTCCCCCGATGACGCACAAGGAGAGCCCTATTATTACTCGTTGCAGCCGCTCGCTCATCAGTCTGGCATTGTCATTGAGCGCATCAATCACTCGGAATTGACGACGGTTTACCCGCCCGTCGCGCAGGCCGCGTTTGCG
>JBEBJD010000155.1:0-5625 GCA_040080075.1 Hyphomicrobium sp.
AAGCACGGCAGCGGCGCAAAATCGCCGTTCGCAGTCATGCCCGCATGGTCTGTGCTGATCGAAATCTCTTCCCAAGAACCAGAGCGCGCCCACGGCCTCCTGGACCGCATCTTGACCCTTGGCGCCGCTCAAAACACCATCGTGAACGGTGTGGTTGCCAGTTCCCTGATGCAGGCCAAGGATCTGTGGCGCTTGAGAGAAGATATATCTTCAGCGCAAAAACCCGAAGGCGGATCGATCAAACACGACATTTCGGTTCCTGTTTCGGCCATCACGAGCTTCATCGGCCGCGCAAATGCCCTCATCGCAACACTTTGCCCTGGTGCGCGACCCGTTCCATTCGGCCATTTCGGCGACGGCAACGTTCACTATAATATTTCTCAGCCCCTTGGCGCTGACGGCCGCACATTCCTGGACAGATGGGATGAGATCACACACGCCGTCCACGCTCTGGTGTGCGAATTGGGCGGCTCGATTTCAGCCGAGCACGGCATCGGCCGCATGAAGCGGGACGAACTGGCTGTGGTGAAGGATTCGGTTGACCTCGCACTCATGCGTGCGATCAAGTCCGTCTATGATCCAAACGGCATTCTCAACCCAGGCAAGGTCCTGTGACCGTTCATGAGACTTGTTCATGCCGGCACAAAGAACAAAGAAGCTGCTTGCTCTCAACCGGGCAAATCGGCGAGCGTGATCGCCATGGACCACGATACAGCACTCAGCAGGCCATGCCCGCATGACTGATCTAAAGACTTTTCTGGCGGCACACTCCGCCAACAGTCTGGCTGCGGGCGGTTTCCTGATCGGGCTGGCCTTCGGGTATCTCACTCAGCGCGCCAATTTCTGCATCATGGGATCGATTGCCAACTGGGTCACGATCAAGGATGCGCGCGGCATGCGCTCGTGGGTGTTGGCTGCAGCCATCGCCATCATGGCCGTAGCCGTCCTCTCGTACTCAGGGCTGCTCGATATCAATCAGTCGATTTACACCACGGCACGGCTGAATTGGGCGACACACATTATTGGCGGGCTCATGTTTGGCGTGGGCATGGTCCTGGCGGGTGGTTGCGCTAGCCGCAACCTAGTCCTGGCTGGAACCGGTGATTTGCGTTCGGGCCTCACTTTGCTTGTCACGAGCCTGTTTGCCGCGATGACCATTGGCGGGGTATTGGCGCCGCTGCGCGCAGGGCTGGAAAATCTCACAGCATTCACGCTTCCGATGCCCAGTCAGCGCCTGACGGATATGGCTTCTGCGATGGGAGCCACGGAAAGTGTGAGCGGCCTAGCCCTGCCGTTCCTGATTGCCTTGACGCTTCTCGTCAAATGTTTGTCCGATGAACCTTTCCGGACCTCTCGCCGCCATCTCGCCATTGGATTTGGAGTGGGGTTGCTGGTCACCGCATCGTGGCTCCTGACCGGCCTTGCCTTCGACGAATTGGCCGATCGTGTGCAGCCGCCGGTGGCTCTGTCGTTCGTGAAGCCTTCAGCCGATATGTTCGGCTGGCTGGAACGCTCAACGGCACTTGGAATACCAGGTTTTGGCGTCGCCAGCGTCTTTGGAACCTTCGCCGGCGGCGCGCTGTCTGCCTATCTGAACCGCCGGTTGCATCTTATTGCATTTGCCGACCTCGCAGACACGCTGCGCCACTTGGCAGGCGCGGCATTGATGGGCTTTGGCGGGGTTATGGCGCTTGGCTGCAGCGTCGGCCAAGGTATCTCCGGCGTATCGACGTTGGCCATCGGTTCGATCTTAGCCGCGGGGTCAATCGTTGCCGGCAATATTGCCGGTCTCCGGCTGTTACAGAGCGAAGTCTAGAGTGCTTCCGGGAAAAGTGTGAAGCGGTTTTCCCGAAAGAAGCACGGCAAAACCGAGTGCTTCCGGGAAAAGTGTGAAGCGGCTTTCCCAAAAGAAGCACGGCAAAACAAAAAGCGGGGGACTGTCCGCGATTCATTCAAAACCGGCTGGACCCTGGCTTCCGGCGCTAAGGCGCCTCGTCGACCTTCACGAGGAGAATGGATCGCCCCTGGCTGCTGGGATCAGTTGGCGGCAACAGGGGCGCAAGTGGAGGGGCGCGCCGCCGCCGTTTGCGCTGCGCTTCGGCCGCAAACTTGACGATCTCAATTTCTCTTTGCTGAATTGAAGTTGTGAACTCGGGCCAGTCTCCCAGCAGCGTAAAGCGAAAACGCTCGTAATCCGCCACGATACCGCGCGGGCGCGTGCCGGGCGGCGAACAAATTCCGAGCAACGTCTCGGTGCCCGGTCCTTTGGCACGCAACTGATAGGCTGCATCGACGCGGGGAACGGTGAGTGGCACGCCTGCATTCAACATGTTGTTGGGTTCGTATTCATTCGGAAACACGACGACCGCAAAGCCCTCACTATCAATGCTGATCAGCGTCAGATTGCAGGCTGCGTTGGCGACCACGGCAACCGTCATGAGTTCGCCCTGTTTGTAGCTGGGCCGATCAGTGCTGAGGGAAAGAGTGAGCGGCACGTCATTTACTAAGTTAGGCGCTACGGTAGGTACTAAGGTAGTCTGCGCCTGCACATTTGGCGAACTGACCGGCAGAGACTGAGCTTTGCCTGACTGCGATTCAATGGTTTTGACCGCAGGCTTGCGATGGGCCTGTTCGGACTTGGTTTTGGATCGGGATTTTTTGGCGTGGGCGCCGCTCCACCCGTCTGGCAACAGTGCGGGTGCCATCACGCCCATGACGAGAGCGAGAAACAAAACGGCAATACGCCTAACCATACCGTCTCCACCCAAGCATCATCGCGTTAGAACGGCCTGTGTAGACCGCAGCTTTGGCGTATTCTGTGCCCGTCTCGCCACAACCCCAAACGCTCTCAATTCATAGCCGATGAGCCCTGCCGCTATCGCTCAGAAGCCATCCGGTCAAATCCGCGCCGGGTGGCAGCATCAAAGACCCCCGTCAAGCGGCCACTGTAGTGACCCCGCACCTGCAATTTACGTTGCGCTTCGCGGCGCACCGCCAAACTCCAGACTTCGGGACGGCGGAGCAACTCCGTGCGCGATTTATCGTTAGCGGCTGCATAGGACTCGATCAGAAAATCCGCCGCCTGGACCGGATCGCGCGGAACCCCGCGCCCGGCATCGAACAGGGTTACAAGTTCTCGCAACGCCCCTGCGTGGCCCTTGCTGCCGGCAATCTGCAATAGCCGTGCAGCCTCGGTTGAATCTGCCGGCCCGCCCTCACCCCGCAGCAGCATCACGGCCAAATTAAACATGGCGCGCGGCTGTCCGCGCTCGACGGCCATCTGATACCAGCGCCGGGCCTTGGACGGATCGGCGGCAACGCCCTTGCCCGCGGCGTAAAGGTAACCGAGGCTCGTCATGGCATTGGCTTCGCCCAATTCAGCGGCCTGTTGATAGAGCCGGAAGGCACCAGCGAGGTCGAGGCTTGCGCCTTCACCGAACTCATACATCGTGCCCAACGACGCCATGGCTCCGGCATGGCCCTTATCGGCGGCGGCCCGGTACCACTGAGCGGCTTGCGCCAGATTGCGTTCGACGCCGCGCCCCTTGTCGTAACTACGGCCGAGAGCAAACATGGCCGCGGGCAAGCCATCGTTGGCGGCGCGGCGGTAAAGCGTTGCAGCCGCCACGAGATCGGCGGCGGTCGATTGGGGCCCGTCAAGTTTCAAGGCTTCCTCATAGAGCCCTTCAGCTTCCGACGGCTCGGGCGCAGACCGTCCGGCCTCACTGACGGTCCAGGGCCACGGCGACGAGGGGGGCGGCTCTAGCTTGGCTAAGCGCAGGGTTGCCAGTTCGCTAAACAGACCCTCGGGATAAGCGGCCATGAACTGGCGCAGGGCCTCTTGTTCGGTAGTGCCCTTGACGGCCTGCCACGCAGCTATCTCGGCCAGCCGTGCATCGGCGGCTTGTGGTGGACTGACAGCCTCGCGCGCACTGACTTCGGGTGCAGAGGTCTTGGGCCGGAAGAAGAACTCACCCGTGAGCGACGAATGCTCCCAAGGGGTCTGACGGCCACCTGTCACCTCAAGGACCTTGCGCCTGGTGCGGCGGAAAACGTCTTCGAGGGAACTCCCCTCCAGCGGAACGGCTTCTGCCAACGCCGCAGTGTAGGGACTGTTGGCGCCCTGTCCATCGAGCGCCACATGGCCAGGAGCGGTCGCATAGGCGATGAGCGTACCCGATGGAGCCGACACGGCCGCCAAGCCGCGCACCCCAGAGCGCGTGCTGCTTGCAAATGGGTTGTCGCGGCAGGCATCAAGGATGGCGAGGTTGAGGCGGCTGCCGGACCGTTCCATGGTTTTCATCAGCTCGCTCAGGCTGACGCCGTTGAGCGCGACTTCTTCCAGCTCTTTGATGTCCGCATCGGCCGGGATCAGATAATTCTCACCGTCGATCTGCACGCCATGCCCGGCATAATAGAACACACCGACGCTATCGCTGGCGCGAAGGCGGCGCCCGAATTCGAGCATGCCTTTCTTCATAGCCGCTTGACCGGCATCGATCAGTGTCGTCACCTCGAAGCCCGTGGCCTGCAGTGTTCTGGTGATCAGGGCGGCATCATTGGCTGGGTTGGCAAGCGGGCGGGAGGAATATCCCCCATTGCCGATGACCAGCGCCAACCGGCTCTCGGCCCGTGCTGGTGCAGCAACGGCGGCGCTGAGCCATATGGCGCCCGCGATCAGCGGGCAGCTCAAAAGCGCTCGAATATCGAAGCCGGCACTGCTCACTCGATTGACTCCCTTTGCCCCAGCGCACCAAGCCTTGAGACCGCCCGACTCGAATGCCCGGAGCGATGTTAAGGATAGCCGGGGCACGGCGAAAGATGCGGTCCGGTGCAATCCCCTGCCCTGTTGCGTAACCCTTTCCTCCAATAAGACTATCGCGGAGCAAAACTGTGGCGCTAAGACACTTAATGGCAACCACGCGCGCCCAACAGACTTTAGGGTTGCGATGGCTGGCCGGGTCCGCGGCTGCGGGCTCTCACAGGCAAACGGATCGCTGCAAGACCAGTTCATGCGTCACGGTGGAAAACTTCTGGTCGATCAGCTAGCGGCCCTGGGCACCCGCTCCATTTTCTTGGTGCCAGGTGAAAGCTTCTTAGCCGTTCTCGACGGGCTCTATGACACGGCCGGCATTGAAGGCATCATCTGCCGTCACGAAGGCGCGGCCGCAATGATGGCTCAAGCCAGTGGCAAGCTCAGTGGGCAACCCGGTGTGGTACTGGTGACGCGCGGGCCGGGAGCCGTCAATGCGGTGAGCGGCGTATATGTCGCCCAACAAGACGAGACACCCCTCGTCCTGCTCGTCGGATTGCCGCCAACGGCCATCGACGGCCTGCGGCCATTTCAAGAAATAGATCTTGAGGCTCTTTTTTCCGGCCTTGCCAAATGGACGGCCATCGTCAGGCGCACCGCCGATATTCCAGCCATGATTTCGCGCGCCTTTCACACCGCCATGACGGGCAGGCCCGGCGCCGCCGTCATCGGTCTGCCGCAAGACGTGCTCGATCAGGCCGCGGATGCGGCGGTCCTTCCACCAGCCCCACGCATCGAGGCGGCGCCGTCTCCGCACGCGATGACTACATTGGAAGCACGTCTGTCCGAGGCGCAGAGCCCCTTTATGATTG
>JBEBJD010000126.1:0-23462 GCA_040080075.1 Hyphomicrobium sp.
CACCTTGGTCGAGGGCGGCCCGAAGTCGCGCAACGGTTGCGGGCTGAATGAGGGGCGTATCGGCGTAAAGCACAATCACATCGCCGTTGTGGGCGGCTATAGCTTCGCGCGCGGCAAGCACGGCATCGGCTGTGCCCTGCTGGTTGTGTTGCACGTAGACCGAAGCCAGAGGGGCCAGCTTCAGGGTTTCGGCGCGCACGGCCTCCATGTCCGGACCAATGACCACGGCGGGGGCGGCACTGCCCGAGCCCGCTGCGAGTGCCAGCACATGAGCCAGCATCGACCGGCCCGCAACCTTATGCATGACTTTGGGCAGGCTCGACTTCATGCGGGTACCCTTGCCGGCAGCAAGGACGATGGTCAGCAAAGGCCGGTGTATCATGCGATGGGGCTCGTGCCTGTTGGTCTGTCTAGTATCGAGAATCGATGGTAGGGAGCAAGATCTGTACCGGGATCAGGGGCCCGCGTCCCTCCCCCACTCTTGGCTGGCCCCGGATGGGCGCGCCGAGACCTGCCATACCCCATGCCCGAATCAGAAATAAATCTACAGCCGCACCTGTTTCAACCTGCATTGGACCGATCTGCAACCACAGGCTGCCGACGGCTGCCAATACTATTACAAGCAGGCCTGCCGCTAGAAAAGTCCGAAAAGCCATCGGAACAAGCCGGTGGATTGTGGGGACATCTCTGTTGCCTGGCGCTGCAAACGTTGCCCAACCATTGCGACTCACGGCACCAGTTTGGGCATGATAAATTCTTTACGTACAGGGTTGCCGATGGAAATGTCCCACTCCGAATCTCTCGCCATTCCCGCTTTGGCGCTAGCAGAGCATGGCCAAACGGCTGCACGGTTTTTTACGCCCAAAGTGGCCGTGTGGGCAGTACTCGCCTGTGTGGCGGCCGCGTACCTGGCCGTACTCGCGATCAATCCCGGCGTTATAGCCACTTACCTTCCTAGTGCGATGCCCTCGGCCAACCCAGAAGATAACGAGGGTCAACGCGCGGCAACTGCGTCTGTCGATGCCAAGGATCTGCGCAACAGCGTGCAGCAGCTCCAGCTCGACGTCGACAAGATCAAGACCGATCTGGCCGCCAAGGATGAGCAAGACAAGGCAGTTGCAACGAGGCTCGCGGTTCTCGAAGAGACGAAGCGTGGCGGCCCGGCGGTCGCGGTAGCCGATCCCTCTGCTCCAGCTGGCATTCCAGTCACCGCGCTCTCGCCCGCACCGGCCACAGCCGCTGCCAAGGCTGCCGCCAAAAAGGCTGCAGCAGCCGTGAAAGTCGCGCCCGTGCCCGCAACAGTACCAGCGGTAGCATTGGCTCCTGCGATTCCTGTCGCTCCTGCGGTGCCTGCCGCACCTTTGGTTGCCGTTGCACCGGCAGCGGCCCTCGCGCCAATTGCCAACCCGGCGAGCCCTGCTCCTGCCGGTGTCAAACTGATCAATGCACCTTTGTCGGCAAGCACCGCCGCGGCTCGCGCGGCTCCCGCCGCCGCTGCGGCGCCCACAGCAGCCGTGCAGCCTGCCGTGTCCGCGCCAGTAGCGAAGCCCGCTCCTGCCCCAACCAATGCTGCTGCAGCTCTGGCTCCGGCCCTCGAAACAGGCAGCGTGCAAAATCTATCCACAAGCCCAGCTCCAGCGGCAACAGGGGCTAGGCCGATTGGAATTTACATCGGTTCGGGGCCATCGGTTGACAGCCTACGTCTGAGCTGGAGCTTGCTGTCGGACCGTAACGCCGACACCCTCAAGGCCCTGGAGCCCCGCTACACAACCGGCATTGACGGCAATGGCCTCAACTATGGTCTGGTCGCTGGCCCCGTGAAGTCGGCAGCAGATGCGCAGAGGCTGTGCCGCGACCTCGCCGCCAAGGCCGTCACGTGCCGGGTGGGAGACTTCACCGGCGAGGCGCTCTAAATCTAAACGCACACTGCTTGTTCGTAAGCTCCAAGAAAAAAGGGCCGCCCTGGAAGGCGGCCCTTTTCTTTGTGTTGGTGGCGTTGAAGGCCCCGCGACGGGCGCCTCGTCCTCTCGCTCAATTAGCGCGAGTAGAATTCGACCACGAGGTTGGGTTCCATCGTCACCGGATAGGGCACATCCGACAGAGCCGGAATGCGGTTCATCTTAGCCGTCATCTTGGCGTGATCGGCTTCAATGTAATCAGGGATATCGCGCTCTGCACTCTTCAGGGCTTCCAGAACCATCGGCATCTGGCGGGCCTTCTCGCGCACTTCGATCACGTCGTTGACGCGCAGACGATAGCTCGGAACCGTTACGCGGCGGCCATTGACCGTCACGTGGCCGTGGCTGACAAACTGGCGAGCGGCAAACACTGTCGGCACGAATTTGGCGCGGTAGACGAGTGCGTCGAGACGGCGCTCGAGAAGACCAATCAGCTGCTCGGAAGTCGAACCCTTGAGGCGGGCCGCTTCCTTGTAGAGCCGCGAGAACTGGCGTTCTGAAATATTGGCGTAGTAGCCCTTGAGCTTCTGCTTGGCCTTGAGCTGTTGTCCGAAGTCGGACAGCTTCGACACGCGGCGCTCGCCATGCTGGCCGGGACGGCTTTCGCGTTTGTTGAGCGGGCTCTTAGGACGGCCCCAGATGTTCTCGCCAAGACGGCGATCGATCTTGTGTTTGGCGCGGATGCGCTTCGTCATTGTCTAGCACTCCAATAGCGTAACGAGTCCTGGCCAGGATTGACCCGAACTTGGAGCGCCCCTTCCTCTGCTCCGGGATATCCTCCAGGAGCCGACAGGTCTGACCCAGCAAGGGATCGGACCACAGGTGCGCAAATGCAACGCGGACCCAAAAGGGTCCGCGCGACAGATCGGTTTGTTAGCGGGCTTCCCCCGCCGCGTCAACGGTTAACGCCGTTACTTCTTTTCTACCGGCGCAGGTGCCGCAGCGGGAACAGCGGCTGCCGTCGGAGCTGGCGCGGCGGGCTTGGTGGCGGGTGCCGCCGCTGCTGCGGCCGGAGCCGGTGTTGAGCCCGTTGCTGCTGGCGGCGGCGTGGCGGCGGCCGATGCGGCGGGCGCTGGCAACTTGGGGCCAGCATCAACGTAGGATTTGATCTTATCCTTTACGGCCTGTTTTTGCTCGTCCGTGCAGGTGTTGGCTGGTTCTTTGGTCTCGACGACGGCCACTTCCTTACCGCCCTCGGTCTCGACCGCTTTGATCTTACCCGTGAGCACCATAACCGTGGTCAGGTGCAGCTGATTGATCCAAAGCTTCTGCTGATCGGTCCAAGTCTTTTTGTCGATCTCGCGCTTCATCAAGGATCGATGATTGAGGGACTGCTCCTCGGGGAGATTGCAAACCTGGGCATGGGCCGAAATACGGGCCACGCGAACTACTTCACGTGCCACATCCATGGGCACCATGACGTCGTCCTTCTTATTCTTGTCGACCACAATGACGTTACCGTCCTTGTTGGAAAACTGCGCCGGGAGCATGGCCCAGGCATAATTCATCACGGCATTGACCAACTCGTCGCTGGGTCCCGCCGCCGCCTCAGCGCGTGCCTGCGCAACGGGCAGCGCGCTCGCTATAGCCATCGCCACCAAGCCAACCCAACCCGCCTTATTCATCATCCGCATCTCGCAACTGCCCCTATTCAAACTGGTCATAATTTTCGCTCTGCGCATTGTATTCATATGATTTTTATCGCCAGACCGGCCGTGGCGCACGAACTCCACCACACGCGGTCCGCGCGGCGGCACCGACACCCCCCGGTGACCCTTGTTCTCCGCCTGCCGTCATCGCGGGCATCGCTCGGCTTAAAACTTGGCCACATAATGGCGGCCTATGTGGACGAGTTGCGCCTAAGCCCCTTGCCGCGGCTCAGAGTGGCAACAATACCACGAAGTGTGCGGACCTCCTGCTCCGTCAGCCCGGCCCGCGTTAAAAGCGTGCGCAAATTACGCACCACGGCTGGGCGCTTTTGCACCGGATTAAAGAAGCCGGATTGGTCGAGTTCGCGTTCCAGGTGCTCGAAAAGGCCGATCTGCTCCTCTTTCGTCGCTGGACGGTCGTCACCCAGGTTCAGCCCGGCTCGGACTGGCGTTTCATAGGTCGTGACCCGCCCCATCGAGGCCAAGGCACTGCCGCGGATCCATTCGTAGCCAAGGATCAAGACTGCCTGGGCCAGATTGAGCGAAGCAAACTTGGAATTGACCGGGATCATAATCAGCGCGTCGGCATGAGCGACTTCGCTCGTCTCGAGGCCGTTACGCTCGCGCCCAAACAGGATGCCACAGCGCTCACCGCGCGAGGTGCGAATGCGGATCTCCTCAATGGCTTCGAGCGGCGTCAGCACGGGCTTGCGCAGGTCGCGCTGGCGGGCGGTGGTGGCGCAGATCCAGTGCAGATCTCCCAGGGCCGCATCGAGCGATGGATAAGCGCTGGCATCGTCGATAATATAGTTGGCGCCCGACGCGGCGATGCGCGCCTTTTCGTTGGGCCAGCCGTCTCTCGGGTTGACGAGGCGCAGTTCATCGAGGCCGAAATTGGCCATGGCGCGCGACACCATGCCGATGTTGTCGGCGAGCTGCGGCTCCATGAGTATGACAGCCGGTGTTTCGCCCGAAGCCGCAACCGCCTGGCCCTGAATGTGCGCGCGCCGGATCCCGTGGCGAAGTTTACGCAACACCCGCCGCGCCCAGAACCAGTAGTTCTCGCCGCTCCACGTTTTCTCAAGCACCGCCAGTTCCGGCGTGGTGATCGTGGTTTGCCCCTGCCCCAAGAGCCTGACCCGGCCATCGCCCACGACGATCTCTTTGTGCGCGGCGATGAAGTCATCGAGGGTGTTCAGGCCCTGCGCTTGCGTCCGGCGCTTACACATCGGGCATGTGACACCGTCAGCCTCGCACCGCATCTCGGCACAGTAGGTGAGGATGGGCTCTATGGTCTCGCGCGTCAAACCGGCAATCGCCAGCGCTTCGAGCCCCTGATCGATTGTTTTTTCGTGACAGGCGTGCACGGCCACGGCGACGGCAACACCGCAGCCCGCAAGCTGTGGTTCGTTGTAGCCTTCAACAGCCGCCACCTGCACGTTCACACCAATTGCCTCGCTCCTGATCACGGAGCGCGGTCAATAGCCGCCTTTGCCGCCAGCCGCAATGCACGCCCTGGCAGCAAGATGTACGAAAGGCTTCAGACGTGGCTAGTGTGGCGTCGCGCCATAGTTGACCAATGGTGCGGCAAGGCTGGTGTCAACTATGGCGCGATGAACGCCACACGAAGCCAGTGATGTTGCTAGTGGCCCGTCGCGCCAAAATCGCATCATGGCCCCAACCCAATCCGATTTTGGCGCGACATAAGGGCCACTAGATCTGCGGGCTGGCTAAGCCGCGAACGCAGGCCCAGTCACTCGAAATCTGCGTCAGGCGAACCTGAAGCCGGCTCCACATCGGTACCCGGCCATTCAAATAATCGAGAAGGGCCACGACACTAAGGAAGATCGCGAGCCCGCCAACGAGATCGACGAAGTAGTGGCCACCGACGGGCAGCGTCGAAACCAGCATCAAGCCATTGACGACAAGCGCGGGGATAAAGAGCACGCGGATGCCGCGCACGGCATAAGTCAGCGTCAGAGCCAGGACCGCATGATAGGATGGGAACGTCACCAGGCCGTGGTTGCCCGCCAGATCCAACACCGGCAGTTGGCCGCTTTGCAAGGCGACGACATTGGCAACATGGAACCGCCCGACTCCAGGAAGCAATTGATTGAGAGCGTCAAACGATGCCGGCGCCGGATTGTAATAGGCATAGGGTCCCACGGACGGAACCAGACCCGAGATCACGATGGTGATAAGACAGGTTAGCGTTACGAGCACGGCAAAGTCCCATAGCTCATGCGTGCGCCCCATGATCGACAGGAGCGCTACCAGCACAAACATTTGCACGACGAAACTATCGTAGGACCAGATCAGGATTTTGCCCAGGGCCGGATGGTCATTGGTTAGACGCAATAGCCAGTGCCAATCAAACCCCATGGCTTGATCGATCGCGGCAAAGGCCTCGTCCTGCATCGGAAACCGCAGACTGAAGGCGAGGAAGCACAGTGGCACGGCGATTGCGGTAAACGCCATCAGGTAAAGATTGACGGAGATGAAATCGAAGCCGCGCGCGCCGAGCCCGGCGATGATTCGCCCCGGCCGCGATTGATCGTGCTGATAGCGAAACGCAAGAGCCGCGGCTGCCGCGGCTACGGCCACAAACACGCCCGCCACTTGGGCTGGCATTAACGCACCCAAACCCCTGATCTCGATCGGGGTGCTGATGAGCAACGGAACGAGAAGACAGAGTGTTGCCACCAACGTGGCAAGGCAAACGCGAACCGCCGGCAACCGCCAAAAATCCAACACGAAAGGCAACTCCGCTCCGCATGTACCTGCGAGGCACACTAGTGTCCTGTCTCCAGAATGCCTTCCTGTTCCGCCGCACCCTCGCAAAGGCATTCCGGAGACTGAAGGACACTAGAAAACCTATGCGTCTAGTGTGGTTCTTGTCTCGCAATTGCCTTAGCCAACCAAGCCGCGAAAGGAGAAGGCAATTGTGAGACCCCACACTAGCGTTCTTGGGTTAATTTGCGTTGAACCCGCGCCTGCCTTGCCCTCCCCACCGGCATGCCCTTCGTAAATTTCCCATAAGATTTTTGAAACCCGGCGCCTGCACCCCCCGTAAGTCCGGCCATGCATGCACGTGTCGAAAAACACACTCAAACCAAACCTTTCAACTTTGAAACACCTCATCAGGAGACTTGACTTATGACCAAGATCTTGCTCGCCGTTGCTCTTATTGCCGGCACCGCCACATCAGCCTTCGCTGCCAGCGACATCCAGGGCAAAGTCATGGGCGATCTGCTGGGCGCAAACCAGCGCGGCGCCACCGCCAACCCCACCGCACAACCTCAGTCAGGCAGCCTGACAGATAAGGCCATGCAGGATACTCCTGGCGTGACCGGACCGGGCCGCACGGTTACGCCGACGGCCAAGCCTTACTCTGGCAGCCTCTCCGACAAAGCCATGCGCGACCAGCTTGGCTCGTAACCTGCCAAGCCTCCCCCCAACGTTTTGGCCCAACGTTTTGGATTGGAACAATGGCCCGGGGCGTTCGTCCCTGGGCCATTCGTCCACCCCCCGAATGCCGGTCTTGTTGCACTGCATGAGGATCGCTAGAGTGCCGGCGAACCTTCTTTCGCATTCCCCACTTCGCAAGGCATTCACATGAAGAAAATTAAGGTCACGGGCACCGTTGTCGAACTCGACGGTGATGAGATGACGCGCATCATCTGGCAACTCATCAAAGACAAGCTGATCCATCCGTATCTTGATCTGCCCTTAGAGTATTTCGACCTCGGCATCGAGAGCCGCGATAAGACCGGCGACCAAGTGACCATTGATGCCGCCAATGCCATCAAGAAGCATGGCGTCGGCGTCAAGTGCGCGACCATTACGCCCGACGAAGCGCGCGTCGAGGAATTCAAACTCAAGGAAATGTGGAAGTCGCCCAATGGCACCATTCGCAACATACTGGGCGGGGTTATTTTCCGCGAGCCTATCATTTGTAAAAATGTGCCGCGCCTGGTGCCCGGCTGGACGCAGCCGATCATCGTTGGCCGCCATGCCTTCGGCGATCAATATAAGGCCACCGATTTTAAGTTTCCCGGCAAGGGCACGCTGACCATCAAGTTCGTAGGCGACGATGGCAAGGTCATAGAAAAGGAAGTGTTTAAGGCCCCGGGCGCCGGCGTCGCCATGGCCATGTATAATTTAGATGAAAGCATCCGCGAATTTGCCCGTGCCTCCTTGAACTACGGCCTTAATCGCAATTACCCGGTCTATCTGTCGACCAAGAACACCATTCTCAAAGCCTACGACGGCCGCTTCAAGGACATCTTCCAAGAAGTCTTCGAGGCCGAATTCAAGGCCGAGTTCGACAAGCGCAAACTGACCTATGAGCACCGCTTGATCGACGACATGGTGGCCTCCGCCATGAAGTGGTCGGGCGGCTACGTGTGGGCGTGCAAGAACTACGACGGCGACGTGCAATCCGATACGGTCGCGCAGGGCTTCGGCTCGCTCGGACTGATGACGTCCGTTTTGCTGACGCCGGACGGCAAGACCAGGGAGGCCGAGGCCGCCCACGGCACGGTGACGCGCCACTACCGCGAGCACCAGAAGGGCAAGGAAACCTCGACCAACGCCATCGCCTCGATTTTCGCCTGGACCCGCGGGCTATTGCATCGCGCCAAGTTGGATAAGAACGCTGCACTGGAGAAGTTCGCCACAACGCTGGAGAAGGTGTGCGTCGATACGGTCGAGGCAGGCCACATGACCAAAGACCTCGCGCTGCTCGTGGGACCGGATCAGAAGTGGCTGTCAACGACAGGGTTCTTGGACAAGGTCGATGAGAATTTGAAAAAGGCGATGAAGGTGTGAGGCTGCCGTTGGATGTGGTTTCCGTAGCAATAGCGCCAGCCTAAGCTGGCGCGTATTGCACCACTAGCCAAAGCACGTCACCCCGTCCAAGACGGCGTAATACGCCTGGCAAAGGGCTAGGCTATTGACGCCCTACGTGCTGAGCACAGACCTGTGCCCGAGGCACATCAACCGCTGAACCAACAAAGCGGACGTGGCAGGCCGCCGTGATTTGGAACTGCAAGTATGGCATGGGTGGCTAAAGCGGCGTAGTCTTGGGTGCCACAGATTAGCGCCGGTTTGCCTCACGCCATCCACTCGAGATGCACCCATCCAAATGACACGTCCCAACAAAGCCGCTTTTGCTGCTGCCGCCTCCGCTCTTGGCATCGCCACCATCTTGCTGGCACTGACGCCATTCAATGCCTTCGCAAAGGTGCGGGCAAGAGCACCCGCCGCAGAAAGAGCCGCAACGCACGAGACCCGCCCCGCCACTTGGGCGACGCCCGTCACGGTTCGCGGTGCACCCAATCTCTTTCGAGTAGCTCCCAACCTCTATCGCAGCGCCCAGCCAAAATCCTCGGGCTTTAAGGCGCTCGCCAAAGATCCTGGCATCAAGACCGTCGTTAGCTTGCGGGCGTTCAACTCAGACAAGTTGCTCATCGCCGGCACCGGCATCAATCTGACTAGAATTCCCATCCACACCTGGCATATCGAGACCGAGGATGTGGTGCTGGCGCTCGCGACCATTCGCAAGGCGGAAACAATGGGACCGGTACTGCTGCATTGCCAGCACGGCGCCGATCGCACGGGGTTAATCACTGCACTGTATCGCGTGCTCTACCAAGGCTGGACCAAAGAGGCCGCACGCGAAGAAATGCAAGACGGAAACTTCGGTTACCATGCCGTCTGGGGCAACATTCCCCGCTACCTGCGCAAGGTGGATATCGAGGCCTTGCGAAAATTGGTGGAGACCGCCGCACTTTAGCTGCCGGCCTCGACAAACAGCGCTCGTCGTGGATCAAGTTACAACCAATACCGCATCATCCAAGACGCTCGACTCCGTTACGAACGCTTTAGGCGTTCTCGTAGCGATCCACTCCGCTGACCGGCCTGCCCGCTGGCACTGCGCGAGCACGCCGGTGCGCGGTCTGCTTCAAGCCAGTTTCAGATCTTGGCGATCTGCCCCGCTCTGCGGCAGGTCCAGCTCTTCAATTGCCATTTGGGATGTTCGACGATCCACTCGGCTGTGACCGGTGGAGCCTGCATCATGCATTGCATGGAGGTCATGCCGTCTTCGGCGTTGACGAGGCTAACGTCTTTGCAGCGGCTAGGGTCGTCTAACAGACAGACGGAGACAACGAGTTCAATCATTGTGGCACCCCAATTTCGGCTTGGCCCGATTTCCGGGCCAGTTGAAGACTGGGAGCGCTTCCTTCCGGCGTTTATTTTTTTGGACGCGAAAAACCGTTACATCAAAGGCTAAGTGATTTGCCGCGCCTTGCGAAGATTGAAGCACGCCACTCGTTGCTTAACTTTTAAGATTTTCAGCCTGTTTTCTGGGCATTTTGCATCATCCTGAAGGATGCGTTGCATCTGAGTGACAGTGTCAGCCACGGGACACGGTCAAAAAAGGTGCTGGGGTGAAAATGCAGGCAGACTCATTGATCCGACGACAAAGTCTTGAGAAATGCGATCAAAGCGGCTTTTTCCGTGTCAGATAATTCGAGATCGCGCACCAGATTGCTGTCGAGCGAGGGACGTTTGATCAGGCCCCCCGCATAGTGATCGACAACATCACGCAAGGTGGCGAGAGATCCATCATGCATGTAGGGCGCCGTGTGCGTGAGTTCGCGCAAGCCAGGCGTTTTGAATTGACGCAAATCCGGCGGCCCGCCGGCAACGCCGGAGCGGCCCGGATCATCCCCTGCCGGCAGGCCAATATCGCGAAAGCCGTCATCAGTAAACCGCCAGCCGCCATGGCAGCCCACACATCCGGCTTTGCCCACGAAGAGCGCAAAACCCTCGCGCTCTATTGAGCTCAGCGCATCATCATCGCCTGCAACCCATTTATCAAAGCGCGTCTCGGGCGAGATCAGCGTGCGCTCGAAAGCAGCGATAGCGGCAAGCACATTGGCCTCGCTCACACCGGGCGAGGTGGGGAAGGCGCTTGCGAACCGGGCCACCATGCTCTGGCCGGCGCGCAAGCGCTCAGTGATGACTGCGAACGAGCCCGCCATTTCATCGGACGCGGTAATGGGAAAGCGGGCTTGGTCTTGAAGTGAGGGTGAGCGTCCATCTGCAAAAAAATAGGCGCTCCAGGCGAGGTTGTAGAGGCTTGGCGTGTTGCGTTTGAGCGAGCCCCCGTTCCGCGCTTTTGCCCGCGCACGGCCATCAGTGAACCCGCGGGCAGGATCATGACACGACGCACACGCGCGGGTGCCATCGCCCGATAGGCGCGTATCGCTGAACAGCAGGGCTCCAAGCGCCACCTTAGCGGCATCTTCGGCATGGCCGTCAGCCAAGGGTAACGGCGAAGGCCTGGCAAAGATTTGGCGCCACACGGCATCGCGAGAAAGCAATGAGGTTTCAGGTTCCCCGGCTACGGCCAGCCCAGCCGCAGCAAATGATACGGCAACGGCCAGCAACAGTTTTCCAGTCCTTCTGATGAAGCTCATGGCGGCGGCCTCAGTCTGCCAGCTTCGCTGTTCATGTCCCCGTCCCCGTCACCCTCGCCGATGGCTGCCTCATAGACCTCCTTCGCCGCTCCTGCATTGAGCGCCGCGATCATCAAGCCAATAACGATATCGGGCCAGACCGAGTTCATCGGCCATGTAAGCAGGCCTGCACCGATGATGCCGGCATTGCCCAGCACGTCGTTGCGGGCCGACAGGAATGCAGCCGTCGTCAGGCTACCCCCTTGATGGCGCACCCGCGCCAGCAGTAAGGCGCAGCCCAGATTCACAAGCAAGGCCCCCGCACCCGTCACCGTCAACGCGACGGGTGCGGCGACCAGCGGGTTTGCGAGCTTTTCCCAAGCCGTCCACAATGCCGCCGCGCCGGGCGCCAGAAGTAGAAAGGCAAGCCCCAGGCCAACCCATTGACGACGGGCCGCGCTCCAGCCAAGCGACACGAGCACAAGCAGGTTGATGCTGGTATCTTCGAGAAAATCGATGCTGTCGGCATACAGCGAAACCGATCCAATCGCCCTCGCCACGCCGGACTCCACAAAGAAGTAAGCGAAATTCAATGCAGCGACGATGGCGACGGTCCGGCGCAAGGTAAGCGCCGCAGTGGGACCGCCAGAGGGGTGTGGCATCGCTATTTCAGAAGACACAAACTGTTTTTCTCTCTCAGCAACATGCTCTAGCCATCGTTCGAGGTAATTCGAAACACAATTCAATTCAAGCTGCTAGACTGGCCCGTTCAGCATCGGCCCAAAGCATGGTGGTCACGTCACCGTGACACATTAAACACAACCACAGGGTGGATGCGATGACGGCCCCTTGACCGGCGACGCGCCGTCTCGCATCATTTTAGTACACCCAGGGATAGGGGCTCGCCGTCACCTGGAAACTCTCAACCCAACACGACTTTCTGCAGCCAGAACATCGTAACGCCGGATTGTCCCGAAAGGCCTTGCATCGCGTATATGCAGTGCTCCGGGAGGGTCTGTCTTTATGCCAAAACGAGCCGATACAACGGGCACGGATTATGCAGTGCCGGCACGCAGTACTTACACACCGTGATGAGTTAGTTGGCAGCAAAGCGCCGATTCAAACTTCGTAGCGGAAGTAGCCTGATGAGAGCCTGCCTGGACGACGTAGAGTTGGTTGCAATTAATAGAATGAGACCGGCCGGTGCGTTTTTCTGAATGCACAAAGGTTGGTTCCGAGGGGAAAGTTGTATGAGTAGTGTCACTCAATCCGCCACCACGCCGCAAACGCTAAATTCCGCGGTGCTCAGCTCTCCAGACCTCAATCCTATGACGCTTGGCTGGGTCGTAAAGCGCATAGCACTCTATATTGCCATTCTCGTCGTCGCCTTTGGCTCCATCGCATGGCTCACACATGCCTCGATCGACGCCGATGCCCGCCGGCCGGCAGCCCCAGAAACTGCTAACGCGCAGTAGACAATTCACGGCAGCAGGGTTTTAGTAGGGACGGTTCGCGCATCACATAACCGGCCCGCACCGCGCGAACGGGACTCTGAGCCATCATGATCTCCACCCAACTTGTTGTCTTATTGCTCGTTGTCGCGGCTTTGGCATTTTATGCCGGCATACACTAGGGCCGGCAAACATCAGCCACATCACCCTCCGGTGCCAGCGGCGATGATGGAGCAGCGAACGAGGCAAGCCCGCTCCCTGGACGCAACCCCCTCCCCGGTCCTTCGGCTCCAGATGCGGCTCGCCCGCGCGGCGCCCCGCCGCCTGCAGCAGCGGGCGGAGCGGGCACCCCATCCTCAATCCCTGACGGTGCGAGAGCGGAACCGCGGCGCACGTCAGCCCCACCGCCCGCTCGTGCAGGGCTACTTGACCGGGGCAATGAGGGAGGTAAAAAATAGCCTGAATTCTTGCGATAGCTAACCTGTACGACACCTTGTTCACGTTGCCAGTGGAACGAACTTGGCAAGCGAACAACCGCAACACACTTAGACTTCTGGCCGTCTTCTGACAGCCTCCACTTTAGCGCCTTCCGACACCGTCTGGACGTACTGGAGACCGGAATAATGCCGCTCAATACGACATCTCCAGGATCAACGGGGAACGAACTGAACCGCGGATCGCATGGCGTTGTGCATCCCAGCCGGCATACCAACTGGCTTCGGACGGGGCTCCTTTGGTCGGTCTTTGCCGCCACAGCATTCGCCGTTCTTTCGGCCAGCCAAATGGTCAACGCATCCAGTTCCCGGACACGGGTTGAGACAGCATGCGCCTCTATACTTAACGTCGTCAATTCACAGGGCTCGACATTCGAGCGCCACGGTTCGAGCCTGAGCGCTGGCGATCAGGTTGTGCGAATGCTTTACACCGTTAGGTCACCTGGAGGGCAAGCCAAGAAGGTGGTGATACTTTGCGCTTTCGACGGCACCTCACTCACAGACATCAACCCCCGGCTTTCGGCGGTCTCCATAAACGGCCGTGCAATGGGCCCGGCCCGCCTTGTCTTCTTGAACCGGTTTTGGCTACGGTCGCACGAGGCGACCGCCGCTCTGCCCTCTGGCGCTCCCTCCCAGAGCAGCGCCGATGTAGCAGAGTCCCCGGCCTAGAGCATTTGCCCTGCGGCGTAGATCCCGTTTCGTCGTAGAAAAGGCGACAAAACAAAGAGCTTGGGCCGTTCTACGATTCAGTTAAGAGCGGACTGGCGCTCGCCCGGCCTCCGTTTCTCATTGTAATTCTTTGACGTTTGAGCGCTTCATTCCAGGCCTTGATTGCGCCCAGCACCGGTGCGTATCATGGAGACGTGCACAATGAATTCCGCCCTTTGTGCCGGGGCAAGATGACAAGCAGCGGCAAGGGGCAACGGACAGGTGTCGGAGCAGCAAAAGCATTTTCCGGAATTCTATGTCACGGCACCTCAACCTTGTCCCTATTTGCCCGGCCGGCTTGAACGCAAGCTGTTCACGCATCTCACGCACGAGAAACCGCTGGCCCTTATCGACAACCTCTTGAAGGGCGGGTTCCGCCGCTCACAGAATATTGCTTACATGCCCTATTGCGAGGGCTGCCATGCCTGCGTGTCAGTGCGCGTCGTCGTTGCTGACTTCGAGCCGACCGGCAACATGGCGCGCGTCTCGGCCCGCAATCGCGACTTGTGCGCCAAGCGCGTGGCCGCTCATCCCACGCCAGCACAGTACCAACTCTTCCGCAGTTATATCGACGCGCGGCACGCCGATGGCGGCATGATTGATATGACGGTTATGGATTTCGCAACCATGGTCGAGGAGAGCGTGATCAAAACGTTCATGACCGAATACCGCGTCAAACCCGAGAACCCGCTCGATGCCGAGGCTGATGCTGGCACCCTTGCCGCTGTGGCATTGTGTGACCGCCTATCAGATGGCATATCGATGGTCTACAGCTTCTTCGATCCGGCAATGGCGGCTCGCAGCCTTGGCACGTACATGATCCTCGAACATATCGATCAGGCGCGCCGCCTTGGGCTGCCCTATCTCTACCTAGGCTACTGGATCGAAGGCTCACGCAAGATGAGCTACAAAACGCGTTTTGGCCCGCAAGAGCGCCTGGGTCCCAACGGCTGGGTCCGGACTTAAAGCCGCTCACATCCGCGAACACGCACAGCGGCCAAACTGATAACAAAATTTACGGCGCAAATCCTTGAGCGGGCGGCGGTCCAGCTTCGGGATCGATAAAGCCTTCTGCGGTAGGGCGGCCGTCGCGCTTATAGATGTCAGGGCGGAACTGCACCTGCCCGTTGGCTTCGGCCCAGGCCGTTATGTAAGTGAAGTAGACGGGCACAGGCCGCGTCAACGTTAGATCCAGAGCCTGTCCCTGTTGCAACACAGCATCAACCTGTCCAGGCCGGTCCCAGCCGGGTTCATAGCGTGCCAGCCATTCGACCAGCTTGAAGACATCCTGCACTCTAACACAGCCAGCACTGAATGGCCTTGCCCGCTGCTGGAACAGAGGTTTCATGGGCGTATCATGCATGTAGACGCCATGTTCGTTTTGCATGTCGATGCGCACCAGGCCCAACGCGTTTTGCGGGCCGGGGTCCTGCCGGAATTTGATTTTGCTGGCGTCTGCTTGCGTCCAGTCGATGGCCGCGGGATCGAGTTCGGGCCCATTGAAATCGCCAGAGATGACGCGGATCTGCTCTTTGAGGATGTAGTCTGGCTCCTTTCGCAAGCGCGGAATGACGTCGAGCTGCGCGACGCTATCGGGAACCTTCCAGTAGGGGAAAAAATTGAGGGCTTTGATATTGGCACGCAGACTGGGCGTTTCGCGGCCCTCGCGGCCCACGATCACGCGATGGCGCTGCTGCACCTGATAGCGTTCAACCGCCTCGAGCTGATAGGCGGCGACATTGACCAGCACATAGCGCTCATCGGGCGCTTGGCGTAACAGCTCGACGATGCGCTCGTGGTTCGTTTTGAGCTGCTGCAAGCGCTCTTCAGCCGTAACATTGAGCATCGCCAACGTCGGCTGATCGACACGGCCTGTCGGGCGCAGTCCATTGCGCTCCTGATAGCGCACAACCCCCGCTTCAACACTTGAATCAAAACTGAAATCGTTAGAAGTGCTGTCTTTGGAAGGCAGATCGCCTGTCGCGGCCAAGCGGCGTCTCAAGACAGGAACACGTTCGTCATCATCACCGGGCCGCATCATCCGGTTGCCCGGAATGACTGGCCAGCCGCCCTTGCTGGCAATCTTCTCGTACTTGGCGATGGCGCCGGAAATCTGCTCCGCCATTTCATCGCTGCGCCATGGCAAATCGTCGGGCCGCAAATCGTTGAGCGGATCTGGCTTGACCAGAGGCCGATCGGCGTCTCTCGGCTTGTTGGTATAATTGGGCGATCCAAATCCCTGCAGGCTTTCCCACCAATTGCCGGAGTCCTGCGCACTTGCATAACCCGGCAGAGCCAATTGGAGACTTGCGATAGCTAAGGCTGCCAGTGCCACATCAGCGAGCACACGCGCGCCCCGCCTCGTGGCTTGCCGGGCAATCGCTCTGTAACGGTGCATCAAGGACCCTTTGGAAGTGGCGATAGAATGAACCATGGCACGCGGCATATATGGTGTTTTGAGCCGTGCCCCAAGTATGCGATCCAGGCCCTACGGATATGGCCAAACAGTGTCCCTTTACCAAGCTGTGCAGCAGGGGGCCAGCACCATTCAGACACTAATTGTGTTGTCATATCATCGCAGAGTTGCACGCAGTGCACACCTCCTGAACCCGGCTGCAATCGATCAAAAATGGTCCCAGCCAGCACCGGCCAGCTGGACCGGCTGCCCATCGGCATCGTATAAGCAAACCCCACCGCCAGGAACAATTGTGCCAATCCGGGCGACATCAATGCCGCAAGCATGCGCGGCGGACAAAAAGCCATCTGTGTTTTCCGGCAGAACCGTGCACAGAATTTCGTAGTCATCACCGCCCGACACGATGCGGGACATTTGCGACGGATCATTGGTCACGACAGTGCACGCGCCTTGCGAAAGGGGGATGCTTGCAATTTCCAGGCGGGCTCCAACATGGCTTGCACCGCACATCCGGCTCAAATCCTTCATGAGCCCGTCCGAGATATCCATCGCCGCCGTGGCATAATCCAGCAGAGCAGGCCCTAGCCGCAGGCGCGGATCGGGGCGCAAATACCGGCGTCCCAAATCGTAGGCCTCGCTCGACGTCAAATGCCAATTGACGGCCGCGGCCGGTTGAAGACGAATCTGAAGTCCAAGAGCGCCGTCGCCCAGCGTGCCTGATACAAAAATCACGTCTCCCGGACGAGCGCCGCTGCGCAAAACCATCCGCCCCTTAGCGGCATAACCGAAGGCCGTAATCGTAATGGTGAGCGGTCCCGGCCGCCGGTCGGTATCGCCGCCCAACAGTCCGATGCCGAACGCCGCCTGCGCCTCATCGAGACCGGAGGCAAAGCCGCGCAGCCAGTCATGATGCGGCGCTTCAGGGAACGACAGCGCCATCTGATAGGCCAAAGGCACCGCGCCTTTTGCCGCCAAATCCGAAACATTGACCGCTAGCGCCTTCCAGGCGATGTCATTGGCCGCATCGTCATTTAAAAAATGAACGCCGGCCGCAATTGCATCTGTCGTCACGATAAGCTCAACACCCGGCGGCACCACAAGCACCCCGCAGTCATCGCTGAGACCCAACGCTCCCGGCGTCCGGCGCGCCAACGGTGCCAAATACGTTTGAATGAGTTCGCTTTCGCTGCCGATGGTGCCTGTCATCGCATCACGCCGCCGGCCGCAACTATTTTTCAAATTCTTTGGCACGCAGTCCGTGAGCGATCTTATCGAGCATCCCGTTCACGACTTTGGGCTCGTCATCATTGAAAAAGGCATGTGCGACATTGATATACTCATTGATGACGACACGAGCGGGAACATCTTGCCGCTCCATCAGCTCGAACACGCCGGCGCGAAGAATAGCACGCAATATGCTGTCGACACGCACCAGACGCCAGCCGGTAGCTAGTTGTTCGTCGATCATGGGATCTATATCGCGCTGGCGCCTTACGACACCACGGAGAATGTCGGCAAAAAATGTAGCGTCCGCACCCTCCAGTCCGTTGGCATCAGATCCTTCGGTATCAGCCTCCTGCGTCAGCCGCTGCTCGACAAATTCTTCGATCACGTCCGAGAGGTCGGTGCCTGCCATATCCATCTGATATAACGCTTGCACAGCCGCCAGCCGCGATACCGAGCGCGGCTTGGGTCCGGTCTCATTTGCCGCCTTTGTACGTTTTGCAGCTGTCATGACTGATGAACTCCGGCATGGCGGCTGAAATTTTCCTTGAGCAAGATCAGCCGCAAACATGCACGCGCGGCATCTCCGCCTTTACCTGCTGCTCCGCCGCTGGCGCGCGCCAATGCTTGGCTCTCGGTATCGACGGTCAGGATTCCATTGCCGAACGGGATGCGGTGGTGAATGACGGTCTCCATAGCCCAATGATTGGTGTTGTTGCAGACAATATCATAGTGTGCGGTCTCGCCGCGAATAACACATCCGAGCGCAATGACGCCCGCATACGGTTTATCTCCATCGCCTCCCAGCAATCCGGCCCCCACTGCGGCAGACAGGGCCTGGGGAATTTCTAAGGCCCCCGGCACGGAGATACTGTCGAAGCTGCAATTCCTGCCCTGCAGGACCTCAATGGCGCCTGCAACCAAATTGGCGGTGATGGCGGCATAGTACGGCGCTTCGAGGATAAGAATCCGCTTATCGCGCGCCAAGGTCAATTCCAGCGCCATTCCAGTAGCTGACAGTTGTATTCGCTCAACCATGTTCGGCTACCCAATCCTGCGCGTGCCGGTTATACGCAACCCGAACGCTTCAAGGCCCACGTACACGTGTTCCGCTGAATTGGACAGCAGCACCATGTCACCGATTCCCAGATCACGCAGGATCTGTGAGCCGACACCGATTTCCACCTGGCGCCGCTCGCGGCTGCTCTTGTCGCTTTTGGGTGGCGTGGCGCGGCGTTGAACCCAGTCGGAAACGCTCTTTGGCGCGAGGTCGCGAATAAGCACGATGACACCGCGGCCTTCTTCCTCGATGGCGCGCATGGATTTGGCGACCAACGAGCCGGCTTCCTTTTCGCCGTCAATCCCGAGCAAGTCTCCCAACAGGTTGATAGCATGCACGCGCACCAGCACAGGTCCGGGCTTGGTCAGATCTCCCTTGACGAGCGCCAGATGCTCAACTGGCTCGACCGTAGTGGTGTAGACATTGAGTGTGAAATCTCCGCCAAACGCACTGGTTACAGGCGTGCTGGCCACCCGGCGCACAAGCTGATCGTTTTGCAGGCGATAGGCTATGAGATTTTCGATCGTACCGATTTTGAGCCCATGCTTTTTGGCGAACGGAACCAGATCCGGCATGCGCGCCATGGTGCCATCGTCGTTCATGATCTCGCAGATGACGGCGGCCGGATAGAGCCCTGCCAGCCGCGCCAGATCGACCGAGGCTTCCGTGTGCCCGGCGCGGATCAGCACGCCGCCTTCGCGCGCAATGAGCGGGAACACATGGCCGGGCGAAACTATTTCCTGATGGCTCTTTGTCGGATCTATTGCCGTGGCGATTGTGCGGGCCCGGTCGCGAGCGGAAATGCCGGTCGTGATGCCTTCGCGCGCTTCGATCGATGGGGTAAAGGCCGTGCGATTGCGCGAGGCATTGACCGGCACCATGAAACCCAATCGCAGCTCGGCGGCGCGCGCCTGCGAGAGTGCCAGACACACCAAGCCCCGCCCGTGCATGGCCATGAAATTTATCGCTTCAGGCGTTGCCATCTGTGCCGGGATGATCAGGTCGCCTTCGTTCTCGCGGTCTTCGGCGTCGACGAGCACGACCATGCGCCCGTTGCGCATATCGTCCAGGATCTCATCGATCGAAGACAGAAACGCGTGCGGCGGCTGAACAGCGGCGGTGCCATGGCTTGCAGTCAAGTCTTGAACTCCATAAGTCGGGCGGCGTGGCGGGCAAACAGATCGACCTCCAGATTCACGTCATCGCCCGGCTTTGTGCGCCCCCAGGTGGTCACGGTCAAGGTGTGGGGAATGAGATTGATGGCAAAGCCGCACCCCTTGACTTCGTTGACCGTCAGAGACGTGCCGTTAAGTGTTACCGATCCCTTGGGCGCAATAAATTTTGCAAGTGTTTCAGGCACAACAAGCTCAAAACTGCGGCTGCTGCCGTCGTCGGCCATGCGCACCACGCGGCCCAGCCCATCGATATGGCCAGATACAATATGACCGCCTAATTCGTCGCCCGCCTTGAGCGCCCGCTCGAGATTGATGTTGCGGCCGGGCTGCCATGAGCCAAGCGTGGTTTTTGAAAGCGTTTCATTGGAGACGTCGACAGCAAAATGGCATCCTTTCCCATCCGGTGACACGCGCGTGACTGTCAGACAACACCCGTCGCAGGCAATTGACGCGCCGATGGCGATTGAGTTGGCAGCGTAAGGTGCACGCACTGTAAACTGCCCGCCCTCGCGCAACGCCACTTCGCCAATCCCGGTGATGATACCTGTGAACATGAACGGCCTTTTTAGATAACGGCATAGATGGTATTTCGAGTGTCAGCCCACTCTATGTGCAGGCGAATATCTGTAGGGTGAATTAGAGTGCTTCCGGAAAAGTGTGAAGCGGTTTTCCGGAAAGAAGCACGGCAAAAAAGAGAGCTAGGGTCTGTCCGCGATTCAATCAAAACCGGACAGACCCTAGCGTAGCGCAATCTGCCGCACTTGCGTATCCGTCAAGCCGGCAGATTTCGGCATCCCTTCTGGCGTACCGGCGGTGCAAGTGCGTCTAATCCGCCTGGGCTATCATTCGCCATAGTGTATCTGGCCCAATGGCCCGGCACTCAATGAGTTTTAGCGGCAATTCACCAAGGTGAGAAGCAAGGGCGGCGCGGGCGCGTTGAGAAGCGGGATCTGCAACCGGCTCGGTGTTAGCCATAAACAACACAACTTCATCGACGAGACCACGGCTGGCAAAGCTGCGCCAAAGCGACGGCCCACCTTCCACGAGAAGACGTGTGACGCCAGAGTCGGCAAGCCGGTTAACTAGGGTCGCGAGATCGAGCCCATGCCCTGAAACATCTTGTGGCAGTCCAGCAATAAGGGTTACGCCCGCTCCACTCAACGCGTGAGCTGGAGCGGCGTCAGTGCCCATGGCCGTTGCGATCGTGACGTCTGCACCCGCTGCTGCCTGCCGGACAATTTTGCAGTTAACCGGCGTGCGCAGGTGTGTATCGGCGATCACACGACGGGGCGAGCGTGCCAACAATCCTGGCAACCTGCAAGTCAACTCGGGATCATCGGCGAGCACCGTGTTGACACCGACCAGGATGACGTCACTCTCAGCGCGCAGCAAATGCCCCCGCGCGCGGGCCTGCGGTCCCGTTACCCAGGTGGGTGCACCATTGCTTCCCTTCGCAATCTGGCCATTGGCATCGAGCGCGAGTTTTAATTGTATGAAGGGACGCTGTTGCGTAACGCGCAAAATATGCCCCAGCGTCACCCATCGAACTTCCTCCGCCATCACACCCGTCACAACTTCGATGCCGGCCGCGCGCAACATGGCGAAGCCTCGGCCCGCAACGCGTAGATCTGGATCTTCGATACCTGCCACCACGCGGCCGATTCCGGCTTTGACTATGGCATCCGCACATGGCGGCGTTTGCCCGTGGTGCGAACAGGGCTCTAGCGTCACGTACAGCGTTGCCCCCCGCGCGCGCTCCCCTGCCCGTCTCAATGCCTCCGTCTCCGCATGCGGGCGGCCCGTGGCTTGCGTCCACCCGCGCGCGATTACTTCGCCGGTGTTCTCGTCGGCAATCACCGCACCAACGGACGGATTGGGCGCCGTCCGCCCCAGTCCACGGCAAGCCATGGTCACGGCAATAGCCATCATCTGGCGATCAAAGGCGGCCCGTTCCATCAGTGCTTCTTCAGGGTTGGCCCAGGTTCGGGAGCGTCTCCAGCGGCGTCGTCACGTGCAATCTCGCCCAGAAACTCCTGGAAGTCAGCGGTCTCGCGGAAGTCGCGGTAGACCGAGGCAAAGCGCACATAAGCAACGGGATCGAGCCCGCGCAATGCCTCCATGACATATTCGCCAATTGTCGATGAGGCGATTTCGTTTTCACCGGCACTCTCAAGCTGACGCACGATGCCAGATACCATGCGCTCGACACGGTCGGGATCGAACGGCCGCTTTCGCAACGCCACCTCAACCGACTTGAAGAGCTTATCACGATCGAACGGCACCTTGCGGCCCGAGCGTTTGACCACAGTTAACTCACGCAATTGCACGCGCTCGAACGTGGTGAAGCGGCCGCCGCAATCGGGGCAGATGCGCCGCCGCCGGATCGAGGCGTTCTCATCCGTTGGGCGGCTGTCTTTGACCGCCGTATTCTCGCAACCACAGTAGGGGCAGCGCATGCCGGGCAAACTCCACAAATTATAAGCGCTTCGTTGGCAGAGTGGCTAGCACAACGGCCCGCGCCAGAGTAGGGTCCCCCGCTAACACGCCTGAGTGCGCTGAGGACCGAAAATGGACAGCGACAGTAGAGGTCATGCGTCACCCCCGCCCGGGGCTTCCCCTAGGATTGCCTGAATTGGCTCCCTGGGCGGCCTCTGGGCCGTCTATCATAATGGGAGCCGGCAAACATGCTTCGTACCTACCTCCGCAATGGCACCCATCTGTTGATGGGGCAAGCGCAGCAAGACCCCTCCGCCATCGAAGGCGCAGCTACCGCCGCTTGGTTCGATCTGTTCAAACCCACGGCAGAAGAGGATCGCCTCGTCGAGCGGCTTATCGGCGTCAGCATCCCTACCCGTGAGGAGATGCAGGACATCGAGGTCTCCGCACGGCTCTACCAGGAGAACGGCGCCGAGTTCATGACCGTCACCGCCATTACCCAACTCGACACCGAGGAACCGGTCACTACGCCGATCACCTTCGTTCTCAAGGGCAGCACGCTCGTCACCGTGCGCTACGCCGAGCCTAGAGCCTTCGCTAACTTCGCGACGCGCGCGCAGAAGCCCAATACCGTGCCCTGCGCAACCGGTGAGCAAATCATGATGGGGCTCATCGAGGCCCTGTTCGACCGCATGGCCGATGCCCTGGAGCGCGTCGGCGTCGATATCGATTCGATTTCCCGGAATGTATTCCGCAAGAAGTCGGCGGCCAAGGCCGCAAAGACGACTGAGGATCTGCAGGCAATCATCGAGAAGATTGGCCAGAATGGAGACCTGCTGACGATGGTCCGTGAAAGCCTCGTCAGCATCAATCGTGTGCTGACCTATCACACCAGCGTCGAGCAGGAGGACAAGAAAATCACCAAGGAGGCCAAGGCGCGGACCAAGGTACTTTACCGCGACGTCGTTGCTTTGACCGACCAGGCCACGTTCCTCTCTAACAAGATCAACTTCCTGCTTGATGCCACGCTTGGCCTCATCAACCTGCAACAGAACCAGATCATCAAAATATTCTCGGTAGCGGCCGTCGTATTCCTGCCGCCGACGCTCGTCGCTTCGATCTACGGCATGAACTTCGACCATATGCCGGAGCTAAAGTGGATGCTGGGCTATCCATGGGCTCTAGGCCTCATGATCGCCTCCGCAATTCTACCCTATCTCTACTTCAAGCGCCGCGGCTGGCTGTGAGGGGGGAATGTATCTGGGACCGAACACAGGCGCGAAGGGCTAGGTTTGCTTTGGCGGGTACAGCCGCGTGCCGGGTGCAAACCGTTCCTGCGCCTTCAACGCATAGGGCTTCTTCGGCGTGTCTCTAAGAAGAATCAGGTTCCAACTATGCCGCGAGACGGCGCTTGGGAAAAAGATG
>JBEBJD010000049.1:0-5437 GCA_040080075.1 Hyphomicrobium sp.
AGTTGCGTTTCAGTGCCGGCATTATTGCGGTGCTTGGGTTGTCATCCCCGGCGGCTGCCGACGGTCTGAGCCCCTGGGGCGTGTGGAGCGACGGAGCTCAAATAAAGAAATCGAAGCAACAGCCTTCGCTATTCGCGTTGAATTCCGGCCCGCAAAAGTTGGGACTGAACGGACTTCTTCAAGGACCATTAGATCCCGCAGCAGCAGCCAAAGCCGCCCTACAGCTTGGTAAGCCCAAGACACCACCCAATCCTGTTGAACTTGCCGCAGGCGGAGCCCGGCCCTCAATTGCACCTAAGGCGCCAGGGATGGTTGCTCTCAACGCTGGCTATGCGCCCGGTTCCGTGATCATCGACACATCTGGCCGCAAACTCTACTACATGGTGTCTTCATCGCAGGCACTCAACTATCCAATAGCCGTTGGCAAAGCCGGCTTCACATGGACTGGAGCCGAAAAGGTCTCGAAGATTGTCGATTGGCCTGATTGGACACCACCTGTGGAAATGCGCGAGCGCAAACCGAATCTTCCCCTGAAAATGACAGGTGGAGTGAACAATCCGCTGGGTGCCAAGGCCATCTATCTAGGAAGCACTCTCTACCGCATTCATGGCACCAACGACGGCGAATCGATCGGCACGGCTGCGTCGTCTGGATGCTTCCGCATGCACAACGCCCATGTCGTGCATCTGGCAACGCTGGTGAATGCTGGCACCCCCGTCTACGTTCTCAAGAGCCTGCCAAAAGGCTCCAAGAGCCAGAATATTTGAAACCACTGGAGTGTCCATGTGCGGCCGCTAAGTACTCTTCTTGGTGGCCGTAGCCCTTTCAGCCGTGCACCAACGGATAGAGTGCGGCGTGCAACAGTGGCGAGTGGCCTGGAAAAATGTTGATGCCCAGCGCCGATTTGACGAGGTAAAGTGCAGCAACACCGGCCAGCCCGCAGCACCCTGCCGCCAAAGAAATTATCGCGCCACGCGCCTTAGCAGCCAGCGATTGAGCGGAGTAGGCAGTAGACGGCATGTGTTCGATCCTGGGATGCTGGACTCGTAGATTGGCTCATGAAAAGCAATCTACGTGCCAGTTTGAAGCGCAAAGCAAGGCCCAACCCCGCTGCTCGCCTTTAACAAAAACGTTTCCAAGACCTTGAAAAAGCTACAAACTAGAACTTCCCATGGACCAGTCCTCCGCCGCGCCGGGCCGCACGCCGCACTGCGCGGCTGTGGATGATGCGTTAAGAACTAAGCGATCAGGGCTGGAACAGGGCTGGCGACTCCGCTAGGTCTGTCTCCTGACCCGAGAGACGCGGCCCAGTTCTTAAAAAAACTGGAGAGGCACTTCCGGTCGTCTTGCGCGACCCCGCGCCAGACACTCCGCGGCACAGTTGCGCGCGACAGATAAAGAGGTCAGATCATGAGCACCGCGATATCGCTGGAACTGCTGGCCTTCAACTTAAAACTGCTCGGGCGGCAACGGCGCAAGACACTGCTGATCAGTGCAGGTGAAGCGCGGGACAAAAAGCGAATGCTACCGGCCATTCGCCGTATCATGACACTCGACGTCGATCTCTACGCAACCCCTGGCACCCATCGCTTTTTCGAAGAGCACGGCATCAAGAGTACCGAGATCCACAAGATTACAGACAGCCGCTCTCCCAACATCTTGTCGTTCCTCAAGGCCAACCGCTTCGACCTTGTCATCAATGTCCTGACCGGCGACGAAGACTACGACGAAAGCTCCGACGCCAAACTCATCCGCAAACTCTCGATCGAGAACGGCATTCCGCTCATCACCGACTGCGATGTCGGCATCGCTACACTTGAACAAATCATCGTCGACAGCGAGCGCGGCACCTACCGCTACAAGCTCGCCGACGACAGCGAGCCTTGGAATTTGCGCCTGCATTTCCTGCAAGCTGCCGAGCGCATGGGCGGGCTTGCCAACCACCATGCTCACTTCGATAAGGCCTACCTGATCACGACAGAGAACTTGCGGCTGTCACAGGTCGACATGCAAAAGAAGTGGGAACTCTATAAATACCTCAAGGAAAACTACACACACGACGACCTGATCGAGCGCATCAGCCGCGGCGTTGAGGCCATGATTGCTCAAGGCGTCACCTACTGCCGCACCATGGTCGATGCCGACTCAACCGTGGGCTTGCTGCCCATCAAGGCCGCTCTCGAAGTCAAAAAGCGCTATGCCGACCGCATCAAGTTTGAGGTTGGCGTGCAGCCGTTGCAGGGCGTGCTCGATCCCGCCTCGTTCGCCCAATACGCGGAAGCCTGCGAACTTGCCGACTATTGCGGGGGCTTGCCGTCGCGTGACCGGCCGACGCCTGAAAAGCATCTCGACGTGGTGCTCGCTCTCGCTAAGCAGCTCGGCAAGCCGGTTGATGTGCACATCGACCAGGAAAATAATCCGCTCGAAAACGAAACCGAGTTGCTGGCCCGCAAGACCATCGAACACGGTATGCAAGGCCGGGTCTTTGGCGTGCATGCAATTTCTCTCTCGGCCAAAGAAGACCGCGAGCAAGACCGCATCATTGAACTGGTGAAGGAAGCCGATCTCGGCATCATTATCTGCCCTTCAGCCGCGCTCAGCATGAAGCAGCTACCGATGATGGGCCCGCTGCATAACTCGATCGCTCCCTATGAGAAGCTGCGCAAGGCCGGCGTGCGCTGTTACCTCGGCATCGACAACGTGCACGATCTCTTCATGCCCATGGTCGACGGCGACATCTGGACCGAATGCCGGATGCTCATGGAAGCCTGCCGCTTCTATGATATCGACGCGGTCGCGGAGTGGGCCTGCACCAAGCCGATCGGCTGGAAATCCGCGCAGAACGACAAGCCAGCGGCCCGGAAGCGCGTGGCGTGACGCGGAGCAAATTGGCTCACCTCACCGATCGTGGCGTCATCACTGTATGTGGCGCCGATGCACACAAACTGTTGCAAGGCGTGATCACCAATGACGTGGATGGGCTGGTTCACGCGCCCGCACTCCATACCGGTTTGTTGTCGCCCCAGGGCAAAATATTGTTTGATTTTTTCGTCATCAAGTCCGGCGGTGGTTTCCGGCTCGACGTGGCGCGGGATCAGGCCTCAGCCCTTGTCAAGCGTCTGACGATGTACAAGTTGCGCGCTGCCGTCCAAATCTGCGATGTTAGCGATTCCACGTGCGTCTATGCCGTTTGGGACGGCGAACCTTTGTGCTTCGACAGCGCGGCGGAGACATTTTCGTTCACCGATCCCAGGCTGGCGGCCATGGGCCTGCGTGTTATCACGCCAGCATCGGTTGCTCGCGATGCCGCCAAGGCAGCCAACGGCTTCACCGCCAAGTTTGAGGATTACGAGGCTCACCGAATTGGGCTTGGCGTACCCGAGGGCGGCAAGGACTATGCCTTTGGCGATACTTTCCCCCATGAGGCCCTGTACGATCAGCTTCATGGCGTATCCTTCACCAAGGGCTGCTATGTCGGCCAGGAAATCGTCTCACGCATGGAGCATCGCGGCACGGCCCGCAAACGCATCGTACAGGTTGAAGCTGCCACGGCACTTCCCGAAAGCGGTACGGATATCAAAGCTGGCGGCGTGACCATTGGAACGCTTGGCTCGACAGCCGGATTGCGCGGCCTTGCCAATCTCCGCCTCGACCGCGCCGCAGAATTTGCAGCAAAGGGCATTCCCTTGACGGCAGGGACTGTTATCATCAATTCCCGCATTCCAAGTTGGGCGTCGTTCTCTCTGCCGCCCGTCGAGCCCGATAGCAAACTCTCATGACGGCCAAGGACCCAGATAAGGTTCAAGTCACCAAATCGCGCTGCCCGTGGGCTGGCACTAACGATCCCGAATACATCCGCTACCACGACGAGGAATGGGGTGTGCCCGTCAAGGACGATCGCATGCTGTTTGAGAAGGTCATCCTCGAGGGCTTTCAATCCGGCTTGTCGTGGCTGACTATTCTCAGAAAGCGCGAAAACTTCCGCCGCGCCTTCCATGACTTTGATGCGCAGAAGATTGCCCGTTACGGGGACAAGGACGTCGCACGTCTCCTGAATGATGCAGGCATCATTCGCAATCGGCTAAAAGTCGAGGCGGCCATCACCAACGCGCAGGCCTTCTTGAAATTGACCGGGCATCAAACCTACGCCAGCTTTCTATGGAGCTTTGTCGATGGCAAACCCATCATCCACAAAAGAGCCACCCTGACGGACGTCCCCGCCGCGACGGATCTCTCCCGGGCCATCTCCAAGGAATTAAAATCGCGCGGATTTAAGTTCGTTGGTCCGACTACGATTTACGCCAACATGCAGTCGATCGGCATGGTCAATGATCACCTCGTAACATGCCATCGCCACGGCCCGTGCGCGAAGCTGCAGCGCGCGTTCAAGGTGTGATGTTGACGTTGCCTCCCATTCCATCGCAAACAACCGCCACATGATTGGTATTTTTGATTCAGGACTGGGCGGTTTGACCGTGTTGCGGGCGCTTCACGAGCGTTTTCCGCACGCCGCCTTCACGTATCTTGGCGATCATGCGCATGTGCCCTATGGCAACCGGCCTTCGGAAGAAATTGTCGAACTGACGCGCGCCGCCACCAACGCCCTGTTCGAGCGCGGCTGCCGCCTCGTCATACTTGGCTGCAATACGGCCACAGCCGTCGCCGCACGCCGTCTTCAGCAGGAGTGGCTGCCCGCGAGCGGCTGGAAGGACAAGGGCTACAACGTGCTCGGCATCGTCGCGCCGACCGTCGAAGCGGCAACGCAAACTCCCTGGGCAGTGACGACACCGCAGTATCCGCAAAAATTCCTCACCGACCGCATCGCCATATTCGGAACCACGCGCACCATCGCCTCCAACGTCTATCTCGAAGAAATCCGCAAGCGCTGCCCCAAGGTTCAAGTGATTCAGCAGGTATGCTCGGAACTTGCTGGCGCCATCGAGCATCAGGCACCTGCCGCAGTACTCGACCGGCTTGTGAAGGAGGGCATCGACGGCGTGATGGCGCAATCGGATGGCCTGCCGCCGCACCGCGCGATCCTGGGCTGCACGCATTTCCCGCTGGTCGAAGATATTTTCCGCGCCCACCTGCCGCCCGCAACGCGCATTCTTTCGCAACCCGAAATCGTGGCCGACAGCTTGGAAGATTATCTCGCCCGCCGCCCGCATCTGACGCCTGCCGATGAGCCTCCCTCGCTCACCCTACTGACCACGGGCGACCCAGAGGCGGTCAATGCACGGGCAAAGGTGTTTTGGAAGAATGGCGCGAAGTTTGAGCATGTGGCGGGGTAGGGCATTTGTCCTGCGAAGTGGACCCCGGTTCTTCGTAGAAAATGCGACAAAACAATAGACTAGAGCGCCGATCTGATTCCATCGGATAGCAAAGCGCTCTAGCGTTGGAACTGCCCCGTCGCGGCCCATCAGGCTACTCGTGTGGC